>NZ_JAJAFZ010000059.1:0-28922 GCF_025384895.1 Photorhabdus kayaii | reverse complement strand
TTTTTCCGCCTGTTTTTTTGTTACGCTTAATCATCATGGCATATTGTGTTTTATGTTTAAAAAACATTAATCACACTCGCTTTTTATCTTTATAAATCAGCCGGTAAATAGCTTGATGATGTAAAGATACTCTTTCGAATAATCACGCTTTTTTCAGGATTTAAATTCTGCCAAATTAACCTGTTTTACCCATTTTTTATGACATTATTTTGATGGTCTGCTGCGTAAAATGATGGGAATAAAGTTATTGAATATCAGACTGTATGAATAATATTCTTTTACTTGCTGATTTCTTTTTAACTCTCTATTAACGACTGATGGGTTTCGATTAAATGTAATTAACTGTTCTATTAAAAAACTTTACTTATTGAGTTAAATCTACCTTTTATATAAAAGATTTAATTCCTCTTTATTCTCACTTTTAAACAATCATGGCAGATTAATTAAATGTAAAGTAAGCGAAGAATAATATCACCTATAGATACATATTAAATATGACAATATACCCGTCATCTTTCAAGCTGCCTCTTTGTTGGCTGCACTCACTCACCCCGGTCACATAGTTATCTATGCTCCCGGGGATTCGTTCCCTTGCCGTCGTGATGCAACTTGAAATCCATAGGGTATAGATAAGCTTTTTAAAATCACGCTGTACCTTTTAAAAACGGGCATTAATAATGTGCTGATTTTTTTAATCCTTAGTTAAATCATTGTCGACAAAAAGGTGTTTACGATCGCTAAAAAAGGGAAATGAAAGTAAAAAGAGAAAGTGAATAATGTTAAAAACATAATGTGCTTGTTCTTTTTTCCTGATTTTAAAACCACACTGACAGATAAAAACGGATTTTCTTAACACCTGTTTTATCACCTTGGAATAAAGATGTGGTTAATCATTATCTTAATGAGTGAAAACTACTACAACCATTTGCTTTCAAATGGAATGAAAAATGGCAATCCATATGATTTAACCTGAGCAAATTGGATCGTTGGAGTCAATAATCTGAAATGTGCATGTTCAGCACGTTCATGGTGATCATAAATAATCACCAATATTATAGTCAATAAAGATATAATAACTTATGTGTTTATTCATCTATACCCGTCATCTTTCAAGTTGCCTCTTTGTTGGCTGCACTCGCTCACCCCGGTCACATCGTTATCTATGCTCCCGGGGATTCTCTCCCTTGCCGTCGCGATGCATCTTGAAATCCATAGGGTATATATTAGTGAACGTTGATGGAAAATATAAATTTAAAAAAACACCTTTCTTGAGAATTTTTGTTTTTTTATTGAAGAATAAAAGGCATTTAGAATATTGTTCCCCGTAACAATTTAAATATAAATTGTTTTTATTTTGTACTGAAAGTATTTATATGATTTTTTTGTTTATAATATAAGACTAAATTTATTTGACAGTTTTGTATTTGATGACTATTGTTCTTTCCTGATTTGCGGATGTTATTTCAAATATAATAATATCTTTAGTTATTATATACATTCAATATAAATAGCATTTTGTGATGTTTTTCAATTTGTTGTTTTTATTATGAATTTTAATTTTCATAAATTAATTAATATGGGTGATTATATTTTATTGATAATAAATGGAAACTATTTCTAACGTGATAATTTGTTATTGCATATTTGTTTTTAAATTTAGTGTAAATCTGAGAGTGATTCGTCATTTTAATTACTGATGAATACATAGTTATTTTTTTATAATTGATGTAAATCAGTAAAAATATTTTCACTATAAGAGGTCGGTAATTATTTTTTCGTCGTTGTTGACAACATATTTAAAATAAATTGGCCGCAGGCCATATAGGAGTAAATAAGTGAAATATGACTTTATTGTCGTTGGTTCAGGGGCAATTGCAGGTTCAATCGCCTATGAGCTGGCAAGCAGAAATCTTTCGGTTTGTAGGGTTGGAGAGACTGATCGAACCAATGCTGCTTCCAAAGCGGCGGGTGCAATGAATGGGTGTTTTGGCGAAATTACCAGTGGCTTATTAGCGAGTGAACACGGTAAGTTGAAATTGAATATGGATTGTATTTCCAAAGAGCTTTGGCCGGCCTGGGCGCAACGGTTAGCTGACGCTTCCGGTGATACCCGATCGCTGTTCACTGCTAAAGGCACTCACGTGATACTGAACACTGCCGGGATGGAAGAGATTGACACTATCAATTATGACGCTATCGAACAAACCCTGAACGATTATGCGGCGCCTTATGAAACCGTTGATCCGCGTGAAATTGAGTGGTTAAAGCCCAACGATTTAGTGCGTCCGCTGCGTGCTTTGTACATCCCTGATGAGCATGCGCTGAACTCGCATTTATTGCTGGAAAAGCTGGATGCGGCATTTGTTGCTGAAGGTGGATGTCTTAAAGAAGAGAATGTTAAGTGTGTGCTGATTGAAGAGGGGTTAGCTACCGGTGTCGAATTGCTGAGTGGCGAACGTTTAATGGCAGATAAGGTCGTCGTGGCTGCCGGTGCACACTCGTTGGATCTGTTATCAAATATACCTTCAGTTGTTCGTCTAATTCCGCCAATCTTTGCCGGTTATGGGGTATCCATTCTGGTCAAGATGCCGAAAGGCAGAGAATTGCCGACCTCAGTCATCCGTACCCCTAACCGGGCATTTGCTTGCGGGCTGCATTGTGTGCCACGTGGTGATGGTGTGCTGTATCTTGGCGCCACCAATATTCTGTCTGAAAAACCACGCAGTCAGGCATTGATTTCTGATGTGCAGTTCTTGTTGGATTGTGCGTTAGATCAGTTGGATATTAACTTACATGATGCTGAGATCCTCTCAATTCAGGTTGGTAACCGGCCAATTCCTGCTGATGGGTTCCCGCTGATTGGCGAATGTGGCGTAAATGGTCTTTGGTTGGCTACCGGAACTTACCGTGATGGCTTACATCAATCACCGTTATTAGCGGATTATGTGGCTAATGCTTTGACGGGAGTAGAAAATACACTCATTAATCTTGATGATTTCAATCCCGTTCGTCCTCCGTTGGTCGGTTTCTCCCGTGACGTGATGGCTAAAGAAACTACCCAACAAATGTTTGCTACCGGTTACGAATATCGTTGGGATATCAAACCTTACTGGCTGCCACTGCTGAATGAAGGGATGATGCGCAATTATCAGAATTTAATTGAGTCTCTTCACCCTCAATTCACGCCACCGCCAGAGTTGGTTGCCTTCTCTCATATTTATGAATCCATGCGTGAACGGTTACGTAGTTATTATGAGGCATGGTCATGAGTTTTTCGCTGAAAGATCAAGTTGTTATTGATAAAGCCAGAGAGTTACTGTCAGAGGCCGGCGTTTGGGATGTGGAAACCGATCTCACGTGCCTGATTGACCGTTATCTGGAAAGGCGTTGTAAAGATCGCGCCCGTGATGAATTTATGCTTGCGGTTCATGAACGCTGTAACCGGGTCCCTCTTGGGCATATTGTCGGTACTGTGGATTTTGATGGATTGCCTCTGACGGTGGGGACCGGGGTATTTATCCCGCGCCCTCATAGTCAAGTTATTCATAAATGGCTGGAGAATGAATATCAAACACCTCCGGGGGCAGTGGTTCTGGATTTATGCTCCGGTAGTGGTGCTATCGGTTTAGCTATTGCTAAACGTCGCCCGGATTTAAAGGTCACTTGCGTCGAATATGATGATGTGGCTTTTCAATACCTGACACGCAATATCTATCGGTTGGCGAATTGGGCGATTAAAGCCGATGCATTAAAAGCAGATTTACGGGATTGGCAAGCATTTTCTCAATTTAATGGATCGGTGGCGTTGATTGTGGCTAATCCACCTTATGTGCCGGAACAGCAGGAAATATTGCCGGAATGGGAGAAGCATCATCCTTATGCGTCGGTGTATTCGGGAGATGATGGGCTTGACTTAACGCGGTTGATTATCAAACAAGCTAAACAGCTACTGCAATCAGAAGGTTGGTTAATTATTGAACATGGTGAAAACCAGGGAGAGTGTGTCAGAACATTATTTTCAGCGTCTGGCTTCTCCTCGGTACGAACCATTATCGATGAAGATATTTCTGATACAACAGGCAGTTCGGTAATCACTGTTGGTTGTAAGCTCATTTGAACTTAGACAGTTGGAGTCTAGATAATGAATGTAAAACACAAGCAGGACTGGATGACAATTCGCCGGTCACGGACAACCGGCGCCTTAGCGCAAGCTATCGACGAAGGTTTGACCAGTTTCACTGTAGTTGAGCGTCAAGGTAAGCAAGTTATTACAGAGGAAGGAAAAGTCTTTACTGAATTTGTTTCCTGCTCTTATTTGGGATTAGAACATCATCCTGCCTTAATTGAAGCGGCAAATCAGGCAATGTCCCGCACAGGGATACATTTGTCATCGTCCCGTGGTGCGATGCGCCCACAATATTTGGGGCAATTGGAGAAACTGCTGGAAGAGATTTATCAGGGTGGTGCCGTTGCGGTGTTTACTTCCACCAGTAATGTTCATCTTGGTGTATTGCCGTTATTGGGGAGTGGCTCTCTACCTAACTATCCTCTTTCCCGGCCGGTACATTGGTTGATGGATAAAACTGCTCATGCCTCTATGCAGGTATTACGCGGTATTCTCGAACAGTTCGGACCAGTATCGCGGGTTGATAGTGCTGATGCACAGTCAGTACAGCAAGCTTTGCAGAACTGTAAGGAGAATCAGCGTACACCTGTCCTGCTGATTGATGGTATTGGTTCAATGAATGGTTTAATTCCGGTTGCGGAATTAACGCGACAATTGGCCGCTGCTGGAGGCTATGTCTATGTAGATGATGCTCATGGTATTTCCATTATGGGACGTCATGGTGCGGGTTATGCTTTTGCCGCACTTGACCATATTTTGCCATCCAACCTCATACTTGCCGGTTCATTATCCAAAGCCTTTGGTGGTGCCGGGGGTTTTGTGGTGGTTGCAGGTGCCGATGATGTCGAAGTGATTAGTACTTTAGCGAATCCTCTGGTTTTTGGTCATTCGATTATGGTGCCGATGTTGGCCGCTAACGTTGCCTCTGCAAGACTTCATCTCAGCCTTGAGATAGAAATCCGGCAGGAACAGTTATGGAAAAACATCAATCTGTTTGATTCTCTGATGGAGAACAGTTTGATGAATGCGGGTGTGCAATCTCCCGTTCGCGGCGCTTTATTCGAAAATGAAGCGGAAGGGCTTGAAGCTGCTCGTTTGCTGCGTGACAATGGCATCTTATTATTCCCAGTATTTTATCCACTGGTCCCGGATGGCAACGCAATGTTGCGCTTTGCTTTCTCTAGTGAGCATAAGGCAGGTGAAATCAAGCAGCTAGCAAATACTTTATTTGAAATAAGGGAAAAAGGACTGAATTGGGTTGAGCCACAGGCTGTAGTTCCACAGGTATAAATGACACCAGCTTACCGATAAATGAAATAAATCAGTGACGAAGATCAAACATATGACTCAAGCAATAATAAATAAACAGGACATATTACAACCTTACAGGGAATCTCTGGATGTTATTAATATGCAGATTTTGGCACTGCTTTCTGAACGTATGAAAGTTTGCATGAAAATCGCTGAGATAAAAGCGGAACAGGATATTCCGATGATGCAGCCACAACGTATTACCTCGTTATTGAATATGTTGCGGGATAAATCAACAGATTTTGGGTTACGGCCTGAATATATTGAATCAATATTTCAACTAGTTATCGAAGAGACTTGCCGTCGAGAAGAAGAGCTGATTGACCAGTTATTACACGAGAAAGTAAAAAATAATGAAAATACTGCTCATTGATAATTATGATTCCTTTACGCAAAACATTGCTCAATATCTGTATGAAGTAACGGGCAGTGTGCCATCCGTAGTCACCAATTCTTTGACTTATGAAGAGTTAACGATAGACGAATATGATGCGGTAGTCCTTTCTCCAGGGCCAGGACATCCGGCTGAAAGCAGTGATTTTGGGGTCTGTGCTGAGGTTATTGCACGTGCCAAAGTGCCACTGTTAGGTATTTGCCTCGGTCATCAGGGTATTTGCCTGGCATTTGGCGGCTTTGTAGAACATGCCCCCAATCCGGTACATGGCTATCGCAGTCGTATCAGGAACACCGGAGAAGGATTATTCCTTGGTTTGCCTGAACAGTTTGAAGTGGTCAGATATCACTCGTTGGTATGTACCCGGTTGCCTGACAGTCTAAAATGTACTGCCTGGACTGATGATGGCTTAATCATGGCAATTGAGCACACTGAAAGGCCAATCTGGGGGGTTCAATTTCATCCTGAATCGATTGATTCTGAATATGGGCGTGAGCTACTTAGTAATTTCGTGCGGATAGCGGAGACGTATAAAGAGAATAACGAACAGGAAGTTACCGCTCAGAATATATGTACTGATATCAATGATGCCTATCTTGCAGTAGGTGGAAGACAATATCTTAACCTGAATTATCGGGAGTGTAAGGAGATAGTCGATCCTGAATCCTTGTTCATTCAACGCTATGGCAATGATACACATGCTTTCTGGCTTGATAGTGAAAATTCTGATAGACCCAATGCCCGCTTCTCAATTATTGGAAGCGGTAATGAACAGGGCGCTATCAGGCTTGAATACTGTGTACAGACGGAGAGTTTGCGTTTAACCGGTCCTGATGGCGAGAGGGTTATTCAGGGAGATTTTTTCTCACAGATGTCTGAGTTGCTTGATAGGGTGGAAATTTTGACACCAAAATCGATGCCATTTGTATTTAAAGGCGGATTTGTTGGCTATTTAGGATATGAATTAAAGGCGCTGACAATTGGCAGCAACAAATACTGCTCAGAATATCCTGATGCCAGCTTAATATTTACTCCGCATTTTTTTGTCTTCGATCATCAGCAGAATAAACTTTATGAATGTTTTATCACACCGATAGGGCAGCCACATAATTGGTCACCGGAACTTTTAGTGACCATTGCAAAAAATACCGGTGAAGTGATACCTGATTTTATTCCCGGAGCTATCGATCAGAATAAAATTTGTCTGGAATATGGCGCTGAGAAGTATATGGATAGAATCCATAAATCACTCCAATACATCACAGATGGTGAGTCCTATGAAATCTGTCTGACGAATAGGGCAAAGATGACTTATTCAGGGCATCCATTGGACGCTTATCGGCGTATGCGTCATGCCAGCCCTGTACCTTATGGCGCTTATTTAGCCTGTGGAGATTTTTTTGTACTCAGCGCATCACCAGAAACGTTTTTACGTATTGATGAGGCCAGAAATATTGAATCCAGGCCGATTAAGGGGACCCGGCCACGAGGAAAAACGGCAGCGGATGATCAGTGTTTGCGGATGGAATTGAGTCAGTCCACTAAGGACAGAGCAGAAAATCTGATGATAGTGGACTTGGTGCGCCATGATCTTAATCAGGTATGTCGTCCAGGCAGTGTGCATGTACCTGAATTATTTAAAGTTGAGAGTTTCTCTTCTGTACATCAATTGGTTTCAACCATACGTGGTGAGTTATGTGAAGAAACGTCATCGATGGAAGCTATCCGGGCATGTTTTCCTGGAGGATCAATGACCGGAGCGCCGAAGAAGCGCACGATGGAGATTATTGACACGTTGGAGTCATCGGCACGTGGTGTTTATTCCGGCGCGCTTGGATGGTTGTCTTTCAGCGGTGAAGTGGAATTGAGCATTGTGATACGTACGGCTGTGTTACATCAAGAGTGTGCTGAATTTGGCATTGGGGGTGCAATTGTTGCTCACTCTGATCCTTATGGCGAATTTGAAGAGACATTGGTCAAAGCTAGCGTGCCATATTTCAGTTTTAGCCATATTGGCGGAGGAAATGTGTGAGTAACCATAAAGTGGTCATTCTTGGTGGGCAAGGTGCTATTGGTTCTTTATTAGAGCGCCTTTTTACTCGCTGTGGTCACATTGTATACAGTGTTGACAAACGAACGCAGGGAGTGCGTTCTCATCACGATCATTCTCATTATTATCAGATTGATATCTTAAATCCGGCTGTTGATGCTGAAGCGGTTTTTAGTGGGGCAAAGGCGGTAGTCTTTGCCTTACCGGAAGCGGTTGCCATACAAGCGTTGCCTTGGGTGTTATCTGCTATTGGTGATGATGTACAGATCGTGTCAACCTGTTCAGTTCAGGCCCCTTTCTATTCTGTATTAAGAACTGCCGCTCCCGGGCAGCCTTTCATGGGTGTTAACCCGATGTTCTCGCCATCTTTGCCGGAGCAAAAAAGGCCAGTTGCAGTCATTCTCGATAACTGTCATGTTAGTGAACATTGGATTGAGCAGGTATTGATGCAGGCTGATATGCGTATCAGTAGGATGATGCCGGAGGAACACGATCGGGTTATGGCGCTTTGTCAGGCTTTGCCCCATGCCGCGATACTGATTTTTGGCTTGGTGTTGGCGAAAAGTCCGTTAGATATTCGTACCTTGGCAACTATTGCGCCACCGCCCATGCGTACAATGTTGGCGTTATTATCAAGGATCTTACGCAATCCAATAGAAGTGTACTGGGACGTTCAATATGAAAATCCGATGGCTGCCGAACCGCGTCGGGAGTTGCTACATGCCATACAACAGTTAGATTCGATAGTACAGGTTGGCGATCAAACTGAATTTGGTTATAACCTCAGAGATATTGCGCAACAACTGGGGGAACAGCTTGATATCAGTGCTGCTGATTGCCAGCATATTTTTTCAACGCTTGAATGATATGGAAAGGAGTTGAGGGGATGTCGTTAAATAGAGTTGCTGAGGCTAACGGGCGGGCAGGACTCAGAAATTGGCTGGGATTACTGATATTGATGTTACCAGTATTGCTAGTGACTGTGGACAATACGATCTTAAGTTTTGCTTTACCAAAAATAGCTGAAGCTCTGGGACCGAGTGCAAGCCAGCAATTATGGATAATTGATGCTTATTCATTGGCATTGGCAGGTTTGCTGGTATCAATGGGAAGTATTGGTGATCGTGTTGGTCATCGTTCATTACTGTTATTTGGATCTTTGGGATTCACGGTTATTTCGGTGTTCACGGCACTGTCAACTTCACCTGAGCAATTGATTTTAGGGCGAGCCGTACTTGGATTTTTTGGTGCGATGCTGATGCCTTCAACTTTGGCTTTGATCAGCGTTCTTTTTGAGGATCGTGAACAGCGTCGATTGGCTGTTGCTATCTGGGCGACAACATTAACTATTGGTTCGGCCGTAGGTCCTGTAGTGGGTGGTGTTCTATTACAATTCTTCGATTGGAGTTCAATTTTTCTATTGGCAGTACCGGTATTAGTGCCATTGTTGATCTTCGGACCGATGTTATTGCCAGAGTCCGATAAAAAACAGACGGGCATTATCGATGTGTATAGCGTTCTGTTATCGATCGTTGCTATGGTTGGTATTGTTTACGCGATTAAACACCTTGCTAGTGATGGGTTTGAAATCAGTGTAATACTCGAACTGTCGGTTGGCCTTATTGCTGGCGTACTATTTGTTCGCCGACAACAGCATCTGCCTGTGCCGTTGATGGATCTTTCCCTGTTCCGCAATGGTATGTTCACTGGTTCGATTATTGTTAACTTACTGAGTTTGGCATTGCTGGTTGGTTTTGTCTTTTTTGCCACACAGGTCTTGCAAATTGTACTCGGTATGAAGCCGATTTTGGCTAGCCTGGCATTGGTTCCCGGACAAATAATGGCAATTGTTATGGGTATGGCGATAGTGCCTATTGCTCAACGGGTGCCTGCTCATTATCTGGTGCCAATTTTGCTGAGTGTTGCAGGTATTGCATTTCTTCTGGTAGCGAGTATCGGCAGTGATTTAGTCACTCTGATTGTTGCTTTCGCATTATTAGATATTAGTGTGGGAGCAATTGCTTCGGTGTCTAACGATTTGGTACTTTCGTCAGTACCCTCCTCTAAAGCAGGAGCGGCATCATCAATAAGCGAAACTGCTTATGAAGTGGGTGTTGTACTTGGCACGACTATTCTGGGGGGATTGGTCACTGCTTTCTATCGTATGACATTGCAATTACCAAATGAGATCTCTCAGGAACAGACGGGATTAGCTTTAGAGACTTTAGCGGGAGCTTACGTTGTAGCGAATTCATTAGCTGAATCAGAGGGGCAGAAGCTGATGACAGCGGCGGCGGAATCATTCACCAGCGCTATTCATATGATGAGCTGGATGACAGTGGTATTAACCGCAGGAGTGGTATTGCTCGCTTGGCGTTTGCTGAAAGCTCCGCAGAAAGAACAGGTGCTTGAGTATTGATAGTTTGACGTGCAGCCATTGGAAATGGCTGCACTGCATCGTGATAATTATTGCCTGTTTCATTAGGTTTTTTTATCGGTCATTTAAGCGTTTATTTGTAAGAAATCTTCTTATTGTAAAGAGAGTTATTTTCTACTTTTAAATTATATTCATAATTTCATTATTCAATAATATCTATGGATTTATATCTTATGGTGACTTTTGAAAATACAATTATACTTATTGTTTTTATTTGTATTTTCTAATAATACCTCATGAGATAAGTATAAAATTAGTATCTATTAAAAGGTAGTGACGTATCACAGAAATATTTCCATAATTAATGGAAAAAATGAGAATTTACATTAATATTTTAAATTGTGTCATTTAAATGTTGCATAAAATCGCTTTCTATAAAGTGAATAAATACTTACCTAATTGATTCTCACAGGAATTATTTTTCTGGCATATCCGTTGCTGAATCGCTTATATCTTTTGCCAGAAAAAATCGATGTTTTCGCTGTGGCTAATCTGGTAATTAGCCAGGGGCAATATTCTGGCTATTAGCAATTTAGTGTCACAATCGGTAGTGATAGCAGTTGATACTTTGGAGCTTGGTTAAATTAACAACTGATATATAAAATTATCCTAAATGTATAAATTTAAATTCTGGAGAATATCTATGGATAAAATAAGAACGGTTACTGAGACGTTGGCAATATTACATCAGAATCATCATCTGATTGGTGTAGAACGGCAGCCAAAGCAACTAAAGACCTCGGATTTTGACGGTAAGGTAATATTCTCCAACGATCCAGAAACAGCGACTGTGCCACCGGCATTTTTTACGGTACAAACCATACAAGAGTTGAAGGCGCTCGGCGGTGTACTTGACAGTGAGTACGGTCCTGGCAAAATGAAACCCCATCATCCGTTACCGGAGCCGTTTTCTGCTGAACGACTGGCAAATGTTTCTGGTAATCATATTGATCTGTGCAAAGCTTTTAGGGCCTATATCTATAGTGATTCTGCTTTAGTCAAAGATTATGAAGAAATGCTTAATGCTAAGCGCTTCCCGATGAAGGTTGCGTTATACAGTGGCGAGAAAATGACTATCTCCTCCGATAATCCATTGGTTGTTGAAGATAAAGATGATTATGGTGAGCCGGTTGTCTTGGTGTATGAGCAGATAATCATTGAACCGGGAGGTCAAATTATTTACCGCACTAATGGTCGAATCGAAGCTAACACTATTGTAGGGAATGAAAATACTGGAAAGGAGAATGTTGTCAATAGAGGCAGTAATGGTGCCGATGGTCTTGATGGTGCTCCAGGAAATCAAGGGGCTAATGGCAGTGATGGTAAAGATGGTAAAGATAGTAAAAATGGCTGCTTAATTAGCGCCACATCAGGTACTGATGGAGCCAGCGGTTCTGTCGGAGGATTAGGGGGGGATGGTGCAGCGGCTGGAAATGCGAATGACCTGACTATTACTACTAGTCAATCTCTTACTGGAACAGTAAATGCGGCAACGATAGGTGGTAACGGTGGTAACGGTGGAAGAGGCGGTCTTGGGGGGCGTGGGGGTAATGGGGGTAATGGAGGTAATTGGGGCAATGGAACAATCAAGTGGTGTCCTGCTGGGGAGGCAGGAAATGGAGGAGATGGAGGGAATGGAGGGAATGGAGGCAGGGGGGGTAAAGGTGGGGACAGTGGTAACATATATATTAATTACTCTGACGGTAATCCAGTACTTCAGGTTGTGTCAATTAATGGTCTTGGTGGGGAAGGTGGGAAGGGCGGTTGGGGAGGAATAGGGGGTGAACCTGGAAATAGTACCAGAGTACTCGGTATACATGGTTTTCAGGGAGCCTATGGTAAAGATGGTCTTAACGGAGAATTTGGAGATGACGGTAACACCGGTAAGATATATGTCAACGGTCATGAACGGGAATCTGCTCGGAAACTTAATCGCTAGTGGTACCGCAATCAGACGGGTTTGAACGACGGCCTTGCTGGTTGGCTTCGTTTTTTGCCACTCAGGTTTTACAAGTGTGCTGAGTATGAAGCCGATTTTGCATTGGTTCCTGGGTAAATTAATGGCGATTGTTATCGGCATGGCAATAGTGTCTGTTGCTCAATGTGATTTTTGAAGAATATAATCATGATTATTATCTTTTATTTGTATTTCCTAATAATACCTAATGAGACAAATATAAAATTGAAGCATTTAGTCAGCACGTATTAAAAGGTCGTGATGTATCACAGAAATATTCTCTTTAATTAATGAAAAAAGTGGGAAATTACATTAATATTTTAAATTGTGTCATTTAAATATCGCATTCAATCGCTTTCTGTAACGTGGATAAATACTTGCCTAATTGATTCTTATAGAAATTATTTTTCTGGCATACCCGTTGTTGAAATGCGTATATACCCTATGGATTTCAAGATGCATCGCGGCGGCAAGGGAGCGAATCCCCGGGAGCATAGATAACTATGTGACTGGGGTGAGTGAGTGCAGCCAACAAAGAGGTAACTTGAAAGATGACGGGTATAGATAACGATGTGACCGGGGTGAGTGCAGCCAACAAAGAGGCAATTTGAAAGATGACGGGTATAAATGTATAAATTTAAACTCTGGAGAAAATATCTATGGATAAAATAAGAACGGTTGCTGAAACTTTGGCAATATTACATCAGAATCATCATCTGATCGGTGTAGAACGGCAGCCAAAGCAACTTAAGACCTCGGATTTTGACGGCAAGGTCATATTTTCTAACGATCCGAAGACAGCGACTGTGCCACCTGCGTTTTTTACGGTACAAACCATACAAGAGTTGAAGGCACTCGGCGGTGTACCTGACAGTGAGTATGGCCCTGGCAAAATGGAGCCTCATCATCCGTTACCTGAACCATTTTCTGCTGAACGACTGGCAAATGTCACGGGTTATCATATTGATTTGTGTAAAGCTTTTAGGGCCTATATGTATAGTAATTCTGCTTTAGTCAAAGATTATGAGGAAATGCTTAATGCTAAGCGTTTCCCGATAAAGGTTGCGTTATACGTTGGCGAAAGAATCACTGTTACCGCAGATGCACCATTGCTTGTTGAAGATAAAGATGATTATGGCGAACCCGTTGTCTTGGTATATGACCAGATAATCATTGAACCGGGAGGTCAAATTATTTACCGCACTAATGGTAAGATCGAAGCTAATACTGTTGTAGGGAACAGCAATAATGATAAAAAGCAGAGCATTATCAGTAAAGGCACTGATGGAGACGATGGTTTTGAGGGTGAGCAGGGAAGTAATGGGGTTAATGGCAGCAATGGTAATATTGGTTCAGAGAATAAACATGGTTGCTCTGTTAAATCCACACCAGGTACTGATGCAACTGGCGGTTCTTCGGGAGCACAAGGGATGGATGGCAAAAGAGGTGGCAGTGCAAATGACGTAATTATTAATGTTGACATTTTTACTGGAGTAGTCAATGCGGCATCGATAGGTGGTAAGGGTGGAAAGGGTGGATATGGCGGTAATGGCGGGAATGGCGGGAATGGTGGAAATGGAGGAGCTGCAACAAACAAATGTAGTGCGGGATATGGAGGAAGGGGAGGGGATGGCGGTAATGGAGGGGATGGCGGTAATGGGGGTAACGGTGGGGACAGTGGTAACATATATATTAATTTCACTCAGGGTCAGCCAGTAATTAATGCTCTGTCATATAGAGGTGATGGCGGTAATGGAGGGGGCGGTGGTAAGGGAGGAATAGGCGGAGCAGGTGGGGTAGGTGGTGTTAATAGTAGAGGATTAAATACTAATGGTCATCCCGGAGTATCTGGTGAAGCGGGTAATGATGGGATATCCGGCAACGCTGGGACTTCTGGCAAGATATATGTTAACGGTAATGCACGGCAGCATAGTGATAATCAGACTTTAGACTGGCTTGAAGACTATAAATAAGCTGAAGTATAGCAACTGACCGCCTCTCCTGAAAAATTCACTTATTAGTTGAATCCAGCCTGCATAATTGGCGGTCTTATTTTTCTGTGCCAGCAATATTTAATTGTATACCCGTAATCATTGAAGATGCTTGATTTTATCCGAAATGGAGATCATTATTCTCGCCATGAAAATATTTATTACATCAGAACAAAAAATCAAACTTGAACGTCTTCACGACACAACTCGTGATGGTCAAGAATGTAGCGTATTTAAAGGTTGAGTTTATTCGTGGAAAAATCCTCTTCTTGTAAAGAGAATTATTTTCTACTTTTGATTTAAATTATATTAATAATTTTATTATTCAATAATATCTATGGGTATATATCTTATGGTAATTTTTGAAAATACAATTATACTTATTGTTTTTATTTGTATTTTATAATAATACCTCATGAGATAAGTATAAAATTGAAATTAGTATCTATTAAAAGGTAGTGACGTATCACAGAAATATTTTCCATAATTAATGAAAAAAATGAGAATTTACATTAATATTTTAAATTGTGTAATTTCAATGTCGTATTTAATTGCTTTCTGTAAAGTGAATAAATATTTACCTAATTAATTCTCGTTGGAATTATCTTTCTGGCCTACCTGTTGTTGAAGTAGCTGTATATTTTGCCAGAAAAAATCGGTGCTTTCGTTATGGCTAATTTGGTGATTAGCCAGAGGCAAAATTTTGACTATTAGCAATTTATACCCTATGGATTTCAAGATGGATCGCGACGGCAAGGGAGTGAATCCCCGGGAGCATAGATAACGATGTGACCGGGGTGAGCGAGTGCAGCCAACAAAGAGGCAACTTGAATGATGACGGGTATAGTGACATAACCGGTAGGGATAGCAATAGAGATTTTGGAACTTGGTTAGATGGATAATTGATATATAAAGTTATTCTAAATGCATAAATTTAAATTTGGGAGAATTCTTATGAATAAAATAAGAACGGTTGCTGAGACGTTGGCAATATTACATCAGAATCATCATCCATTTGGTCTGGAACGACAGCCAAAACAACTTAAGACTTCGGACTTTGACGGGCCGGTAATATTTTCTAACGATCTGAAAACCGCTACTGTGCCGCCGGCATTTTTTACAGTACAAACTATACAAGAGTTGAAAGCGCTCGGAGGTATACCTGACAGTCAGTATGGCCCTGGAAAAATGGAACCCCATCATCCGTTGCCTGAACCATTTTCTGCTGAACGACTGGCAAATGTCCCGGGTAATCATATTGATTTGTGCAAAGCCTTTAGTGCCTATATCTATGGTGATTCTGCTTTGGTCAAAGATTATGAAGAAATACTTAATGCTAAGCGTTTTCCGATAAAAGTTGCGTTCTACAGTGGAGACGAGATCACTATAAGCGAAGATAATCCGTTGATTATTAGAGATAAAGATAGCTATGGTGAACCGGTTGTCTTGGTGTACAACAAGATAACCATTGAACCAGAAGGCAAAGTTATTTGTTACACCAACGGTAGGATTGAAGCGAATGTTATTCAAGGGAGCTCATATCACTTTACCAGTACAGGGGAAGATGGAAAACATGGTGTTACTGGTACAGATGGAAACAATGGAGCTGATGGCGCTAAGGGTAATCCTGGTCTTCAGAATAAACATAGCTGTGTAGTTAACCCTTCATCAGGATCTAATGGAACTAAAGGTTCTTCGGGAGCGCATGGATCGGATGGCGAACCCGGTAAAACGGGGGAGAAACTCACTATCGCGTGCCCTTACGTGAGTGGAACAGTAACTTTGTGGTCGGCGGGGGGTAATGGTGGTCATGGTGGTGATGGCGGTCATGGTGGCTCTGGTGGTAAGGGGGGAGACGGGGGTTATGGTAGTTATGTTAATTCTATGGACTATAATCATCGTCATATTACTACTGGATCATTATGTCAGCAGTCTGGGCGTGCAGGGAACGGAGGCAATGGAGGCGATGGAGGACATGGGGGTAATGGAGGTCGTAGCGGAGATGGAGGGAACATCTATTTTAGCTATTCCGAAGGCAATCCACACATTAAGTGTTTGGCATCACTAGGTTTTGCGGGAGTTGGCGGTATGCCCGGAAAGAGAGGGAAAGGCGGTGATGGTGGTTCCTCATGGGTTAATATTGGGAATGGAGGTAATGCGTTGAGTCTTACCGGAGAGTTTGGTCGGGCGGGTATTGATGGAGGGCCAGGAGAGCCAGGAGAGCAAACAGGAAATGTGGGCCAGATATATGTTAACGGCAAGTTGCAAGATTGCCATTAAAAAAAGTTTATTTTTGTTTCCTAAACACAAATTATTTGGCAATGAGTGAGTTCGGGGTTTCGCCTGTATTGCATTAGCTTATTAGGGATAGTGAGATTGACTACTATAATAGTGCAACGATTTGGTTTAGACCTTGTAAAAAATATTCTTCTAGTAAAGAAAAATTATTTTTTTACGCTTAAATGTATATTATGTTCATGATTTTATTATTCAATATTATCTATAGGTTTCTATCTTGTGGTAATTTTTGAAAAATACAATCCTATTTATTTTTTTATTTGTATTTTATAATAATACCTCATGAGATAAATGTAAAATTGAAATTTTTAATAAGTACCTATTGAAAGATCGTGATGTATCACAGAAAAACTCTCCATAATTAATGGAAAAAGTGAGAATTTACATTAGTATTTTAAATTGCGTAATTTAAATGTTGCATCTAATTTTTTTCTGTAAAGTGAATAAATACTTACATAATTAATTCTCATCGGAATTATTTTTCTGGCATGCCTATTGTTGAAGAACCTATATTTTCTTGCCAGAAAAAGTCGATGTTTTTGCTATGGCTAATCTGGTGATTAGCCAGGGGTAAAATTCAATTTGGTGACATACCAGTAGGGATAGCAATAGAGATTCTGGAACTTGGTCAGATGGATAATTGATATATGAAGTTATTCTAAATGTATAAATTTAAACTCAGGAGAATTTTCATGGATAAAATAAGAACAGTTGCTGAAACTTTGGCAATATTACATCAGAATCATCATCCGTTTGGTCTGGAACGACAGCCAAAGCAACTTAAGACCTCGGATTTTGACGGGCCGGTAATATTTTCTAATGATCTGAAAACGTCTACTGTGCCACCTGCATTTTTTACGGTACAAACCATACAAGAGATGAAGTTACTCGGAGGTGTTCCTGATAGTCGGTATGGCCCTGGAAAAATGGAATCATATCATCCATTACCTGAACCATTTTCTGCTGAACGACTGGCAAATGTCCCAGGTAATCATATTGATTTGTGCAAAGCCTTTCGTGCCTATATCTATGGTGATTCTGCTTTGGTCAAAGATTATGAAGAAATGCTTAATGCTAAGCGTTTTCCGATGAAAGTTGCGGTATTCAGTGGCGAAAATATCACTGTTACTAACAGTAATCCATTGATTATTAAAGATAAAGAACACGCTGGTGAACCGGTTGTCTTGGTGTACAACCAGATAACCATTGAACCGGAAGGCAAAATTATTTGCTACACCAACGGTAGGATTGAAGCGAATATCATTCAAGGGGTTGGAAGCGGTCCACAGCACTTTATCAGTAAAGGGCTTGATGGAGAAATTGGTGCTCCTGGTGCAACTGGAAATAGCGGAACTGATGGCGTTGATGGTTCACCTGGTCGTCAGAATAAACATACCTGTCTAATTTCCCCTACATCAGGTACTGATGGAATTAAAGGTTCTTCGGGAGCGCAGGGATCGGGTGGCGCACCAGGTGGAGAGGGGCCGAGACTAACTGTCGTATGTGATAATGTGGATGGGCAGATAGAGTTGTGGTCGGCGGGTAGTGATGGTGGCATGGGGGGGAATGGTGGTCGTGGCGGTAATGGTGGTAATGGAGGTAATGGGGGGTATGGTAGTTTTTATGGTAATGTTGCTGATTATAGTCATTATGTTACTGTTGGCACACCGTGTCAGCCTGCGATTGGCGGGTGCGGAGGAGATGGCGGGGATGGAGGGGATGGGGGTAATGGAGGTTGTAGTGGAGATGGGGGTGACATAGATTTTAGCTATTCTACTGGTAACCCATCCATTATTAGTCAGTCAGCACCAGGCATGGGAGCACCTGGCGGTAAGGGAGGATATGCAGGGAAAGGCGGTGATGGTGGTCTCGGTAATGTCAGACAGGGTAAGGGTGGAGACGTAAGTCAAGATGTAGCTTGTTCCGGAAAGGCGGGTAAAAAGGGTAAGAATGGATTGTTAGGTGGGGAAGGAAAGGATGGGCGGGTATATGTCAACGGCAAATTGAGAGAGATGAGCCAAAATATATTGCCGTTTTCTGAGAAAGAACTGTTTGGAAACAAGTAGATTAGGGATAGTGAGATTATCGAGGTGAAATCTAAGGTTTTCATCAAAACAACTGTAGTCTGTAGTTAACTCAGTGCACCGTATGGTTAATCTGTGCACTGAACTTATAGTGTAAAATTTTCGAGAAGAGTTATTTCAACCAACCTTTCTTCTGTGCGGTTTCCAATTGCGGCAGCAGATATTGCCATAATTCAGGATAGACATCGGCAATGAATTTATTGCGGTTAATTACTTGCTCGAAACGAATACCATCTTCTACCCAACTCTGCCCTTTATTGTACAGATTCATTAGCATCGGCATTAGTCTATCCAGTGTAAGAGCAAAGCGGGCGTCTTGGCTTTCTTCTGCTTCATACTCTTGCCAAAGTGACATAAAATGATTTTTCTGTGGTTCAGGGAGTAAACCAAAAAGACGGTCAGCGGCTTTGATTTCCTGTTCATGAATGGCTTCACGGGCTGCCAAATCGTAAACCATTACATCACCCGCATCAATTTCTACAATATCGTGAATTAATGCCATTTGAATAACCCGCTGGATATCTACCCCTTTTACATAGGGAGCAAAACTCATTGCGGCGATAGCAAAATGCCAACTATGTTCGGCTGAATTTTCCTGGCGATGGTTATCCAATAACTTAGTTCTCCGCTGAACTTTTTTCAGCTTATCCAACTCCATCAAAAAACCGATGACATTCGTAAAAGGGCCAAAATCAACGGTAGGTACTGCTAACGACATATAAACCTCATTAATTATTTTTCTTCATCGAGAGAATAAGGCAGAGGCTGAATGGTGAGTGAATGCCCTTCATCGTCACGGACACGGAATACACTATGACTTTCCATATCATTATTCATGACGACTTGTACCCAGACACTATTCTCATTCAGCTTAACGGCAGCCAAAACGGTGCCCGTTCTCCGCCACTTATCTCCTAATTGCCATTCCAAATCATCTCCAGCCATAGGAGTTTTGGCGGCATTGCCAGCCAGCCAGTACATGGCACGTTTATTTGCTCCGCGGTATTTAGCACGGGCTACCATTTCCTGACCGGTATAACACCCTTTTTTAAAGCATATCCCTCCTGCCAATGCCTGAAGGTTAGTTGCTTGGGGAATAAATTGTGCGCTATTTGCGGCATCAATGACTGGGAAGCCTGCTTCAATATCCAGAGCTAACCACTGTTCGCTGTTATTAAGTTGAGCTTGAAGTTTTTCTGTTAACTGCTCAGCGGTTGCGGTGTTTGTTACCACGAGGAAACGTTCAGACGGCAAGGTAAAGTGGAGCAAAGTTGTAGTTTCATGTGCAACGACAGCGTTATCAGCATCCGGCAGAGTTGGGAAGAAGCTGCTTAATGCTTCCCGGCAGTTTTTACCTGCAACACCGAGCAGTACCGCGTTTTCATCCTGAACTAGTGTAATTTTAGAGAATGCGGCATATTTTTTCAGTTCTGTAAGCTGATTTTCCAGCACACTACGACGCGCAATATAAGCAAGGCTTTCACCACGATGGAAGAGGCGCAGATTACTCCACATTTTGCCTTTTGCGTCACAATGCGCACTAAGCACATGCTGATTCGTTGCAAGTGCGGAAATATCTGCTGTAACCTGACCTTGTAGATATTTTTCTGTATCCGGTCCAGTTGCGGTTACCAGTCCCCAGTCATCCAGTGATATTAACGTCAGGGGAAGGGTTGATGAAGACAATGGAGATTGTGAAGAGAACGGAGTTTTATAAGCCATGACACATCCTGCCAGTCAGATATTTGAGCCAATGATGCATAATGGTAAAAGAGCTGAAGCATAATGCAAGTAGTTATTATTGCTATTAGCTGGCATGATGCATCAGTTTGCCGGGCGACTTATATGGCTAATGGTGTTAAAACAAACAATGAGAATTAAAAAGGGGATCTTTTGAACATGGATATTGATAATAAAGCACGTATTCATTGGGCATGCCGGCGTGGAATGCGTGAACTGGATATTTCAATTATGCCGTTTTTTAAGTATGAATATGACTCACTCAGCGATGATGATAAACGACTTTTTATTCACTTACTTGAATGTGCTGATCCTGATCTGTTCAACTGGCTAATGAATCATGGGCGTCCAGAAGATGAAGAGTTATTTCGCATGATTAAACTTATTCAGAATAGAAATAAAGATCGTGGTCCTGTGGAAATGTGATCTCAGGGTATCTTGGCATACCCAGCTAATTTCTACCTGTGTTCATGGTGCAATAGCGCTTATCGTACTACTTGCTCCGTGGCCTGCGGATGATGCTATTTTCTGGATTTTCTGGCTTCCTTTAGTACTGTTGATTATTGCCAGTTGGGGGCGTAGCCAGAAAAATATCCGTAAATCACAAGGGCTTTTAGTTCTGCTCAGTGATAATAAGTTGCAATGGAAGAAGCATGAGTGGCAAATTATCCGACGACCGTGGCTGTGTCGTTATGGCATATTAATTACGGCTCAATCTTTTTATAACCAGAAAAAAATCCGTTTATGGGTCGCATCCGATGGTATGTCACAGGATGAATGGAGGCATATTAATCAACTATTGTTGCAATATCCTGATATCTGATTGAGCTGAAATTTTTCTGACTTAAAGCAGAGGCTCCATTTCTTGCAGGATTTGCATACACCATTGCGATAAACGATCATCAGTTTGTTCATACTGGTTTACGTCATCTAATGCCAGCCCGACAAATTGTGAGCCATTATCCGTTAATGGTTTCGGGCTGGTAAATTCATAACCTTCGGTCGGCCAGAAGCCAATGAAATGCACGCCTGAAGGGCGTAAATGGTGATATAGCATACCGAGAGCGTCAAGAAACCAATCGCTATAATCAATTTGATCCCCCATACCATACATGGCGACAATTTTCCCCTGTAAATCGAGGGAAGGAATTTGATCCCAAATAACCAGCCAATCTTCCTGCAATTCGCCAAAATCCCATGTTGGGATGCCGAGAATCAGTACAGAGTACTCTTCCATTAATTCAGGTGCTGTCTCTTTGATATTGTGGAGATCAACCAAATCTTCACCGAGGATATCGCGGATTTTCTCTGCTACCATCTCGGTGTAGCAGGTGCTGGAGCCGTAAAAAAGACCAATCTTCATCATTAATCATTATGGTTTTTGAATATCTGGGTTGGCATTGTAACAGAATAATGGCTTTTTCAGGCATATACCCGTCATCTTTCAAGTTGCCTCTTTGTTGGCTGCACTCGCTCACCCCGGTCACATCGTTATCTATGCTCCCGGGGATTCGCTCCCTTGCCGTCGCGATGCATCTTGAAATCCATAGGGTATAATAGCCAGCAGAGATGTACAGATTTAAGGAAAGTATTTCGTGTCAAAACAACCAACTCAGTTGACTAATCCACTGATAGAACAATTTCTTGATGCTATCTGGTTAGAACATGATCTTGCGGAAAATACGCTTGCTTCTTATCGGTTGGATTTGCAGGCATTGGATAACTGGTTGATACATCATGGTCATAATTTATTATCTGTCCAGACGATAGATTTGCACTCTTTTCTGGCAGAACGCGTGGATGGAGGATATAAAGCCAGTAGTTCGGCGCGTTTACTCAGTGCCATGCGCCAATTGTTTCTCTATTTTTATCGGGAAAAAATGCGGGAAGATGATCCGACAGCACTTTTGTCTGCACCGAAATTACCAAAGCGATTGCCTAAAGATTTAAGTGAAAAGCAGGTAGAAGATCTACTTAATGCGCCCTGTACAGATCAGCCGGTAGAGTTAAGGGATAAAGCCATGCTTGAAGTGCTTTATGCCTGTGGTTTGCGGGTATCTGAGCTAGTAGGGTTGACACTTTCCGATGTCAGTTTGCGTCAAGGCGTGGTGAGAGTGATTGGTAAAGGGAATAAAGAACGATTAGTGCCTTTAGGGGAAGAAGCAATTTATTGGCTAGAGAATTATCTGGAATATGGGAGAGTTGGGCTGCTAAATGGTGCAACGTTGGATGTCCTTTTTCCGAGCAACCGAGGGCGACAAATGACCCGACAGACATTCTGGTATCGTATTAAACATTATGCGTTGCTGGCTGGAATCGATACTGGACGGTTATCTCCTCATGTTTTACGTCATGCATTTGCCACGCATTTGCTAAATCATGGCGCTGATTTGCGAGTTGTGCAGATGTTATTGGGGCATAGTGATCTATCTACAACACAAATATATACTCATGTAGCAACAGAACGGCTCAAATTGCTACATCAACAACATCATCCGCGAGGGTGAGCACGGATTTAAAGGAACCGAAAATGAAAAAAAGCGTGTTATGTTTCCCTCTTTTGCTGGCCTGGTTTAATGGAAATGCGCTTGCTGATGATGGTGCTGTCCATACAACAATGCAGAAACTAGGGATAAAAGCAGAGAACATCCAGCCATCACCTATTGTTGGTTTAAATACGGTAGTGACCGAGCAAGGGATCATTTATCTATCTGATGACGGGAAATATTTATTGCAAGGGCCAATTTATGATGTCAGTGGTAGCTCTCCTGTGAATGTCAGTAATCAATTGTTGATGAAAAAGCTGGAAGCAATGACAGATCAAATGATCATCTACAAAGCGCCAAAAGAGAAGCATGTCGTTACCGTTTTCACGGATATTACCTGTGGTTATTGCCATAAATTGCATGAAAACATGCAAGAGTACAATAAACTGGGTATTACTGTGCGCTATCTGGCGTTTCCTCGTCAGGGTATGCAGCACCAATCTGCTAAAGATATGCAATCTATCTGGTGCAGCGCAACACCGCAGAAATCATTAGATGCTGCGTTTAAAAATGAAGATGTTTTGCCAATTAAGAGCTGTAAAGTGGATATTGCTAACCATTACAAATTGGGTCTCCAGTTTGGCGTCCAAGGAACGCCGGCGATTGTCCTTAAGGATGGCAGTCTGTTAGGTGGATATATGCCACCAGAGGCTTTGGCAGCGGCACTGGCGCAACGTGGTAAATAAGTTTAGTGAATATTGAAACACAACTCCGCCGCCGCCCGGTGGTGGATGACAGTCACCTTCCACAACAGATTCATCCACTACTGCGTCGCTTATATGCCATTCGTGGTATCCAGCAAGCTAATGAATTGGAACGTGGTGTCCAAGGGTTATTGAATTATCAGCATCTGAGTGGTGTGGAACAGGCGGTGGCACTCTTGTTGACTGCACTTCATGAACACTGGCGTATCGTTATTGTCGGTGATTTTGATGCTGATGGGGCAACTAGCACGGCATTGGCGATCCGATCATTACGCTCGATGGGATATCGCCATCTGGATTATTTGGTACCAAATCGTTTTGACGATGGTTATGGTTTAAGCTCACAGGTGGTAGAAGAGGTCGTCAAAAAAGGCGCTGACCTGATTATTACCGTGGATAATGGTATCTCTTCCCATGAAGGGGTTGCGGCTGCCCATCAGCACCGTATGAAAGTGATTGTCACGGATCATCACTTGCCGGGTGACGTTTTGCCGGCGGCTGATGCCATTATTAATCCTAATCTTGCCGATTGTTCGTTCCCGTCTAAATCATTGGCCGGAGTGGGTGTCACATTTTATCTGATGTCTGCCTTAAGGGCGGCGCTGAGGAAAGATCAGTGGTTTGAAAAGCAAGGAATTGCGCTGCCGAATCTGGCCGAGATGTTGGATTTGGTTGCGCTAGGAACTGTTGCCGATGTTGTACCTTTAGATACTAATAACCGGATTCTGATTTATCAGGGCTTGAACCGGATTCGTGCAGGACGTTGTTGTGTGGGGATTCGTGCATTATTGGAAATTTCCAGCCGTGATGCTTATAAGCTGACAGCCAGCGATTTGGGTTTTTTCCTGGGGCCAAGACTGAATGCCGCTGGTCGCCTTGATGATATGTCCATTGGCGTCACTTTATTGCTAACTGACGACATAACAAAGGCGCGTCAGATAGCTTGTGAACTGGACGGTCTTAACCAGACTCGGCGTGAAATAGAGCAGGGAATGCAGCAGGAAGCACTGCAAATCTGTGACAAACTTGAACGTACCAGCACTGAACTGCCTTATGGGCTAGCGCTCTATCATCCAGAATGGCATCAAGGGGTAGTTGGAATTTTGGCTTCCCGGATTAAAGAGCGTTTTCATCGGCCTGTTATCGCTTTTGCACCGGCCGGTGACGGTATTTTGAAAGGTTCTGGTCGTTCAGTGCAGGGATTGCATATGCGTGATGCGCTTGAGCGGCTTGATACTTTGCATCCGGGGTTGATACTTAAATTTGGTGGTCATGCAATGGCGGCCGGTTTGTCACTTGAACAGGATAAATTCGAACAATTTCAGTATCACTTTTCTACGCTAATGGCGGATTGGTTAGATATTTCGCAACTTGAAGGTGTTATCTGGAGTGATGGGGAATTAGCAATTAATGAACTGTCATTGGACATTGCAGAAATGTTGCGTGATGGCGGTCCTTGGGGGCAGGCATTCCCGGAGCCTATTTTTGACGGTAAATTCAAACTACTGCAACAGCGCATTGTTGGAGAGCGTCATTTAAAAGTGATAGTGGAGCCATTAAACGGTGGGCCGATGCTGGATGGTATTGCGTTCAATATCGATCCTACCCGCTGGCCGGATAACAGTGTCCGCGAAGTAGAACTTGCCTATAAACTAGATGTTAATGAATTTCGTGGCAACCGTAATGTACAGCTTTTGATCCAACATCTCTGGCCTTATTAACCGTTTGATCAGCAGGTAGTCAGTCATTGTCACGTACTCTCGTATGAATACGTGACAAATCTGTTGAAGTGCTATAAACCCTGTGCCAAATCCGCTACAATACGCGGTTCGAAAATTATCCATTTATCTCCGACTACACAACGTAAGACACTAAAATATGTTTGAAATTAATCCGGTAAAAAACCACATTCAGGACTTGTCTGAACGGACAATGGTTCTGAGGGGGTATCTTTGACTACGATGTCAAAAAAGAGCGTTTAGAAGAAGTTAATGCTGAATTGGAACAGCCTGATGTTTGGAATGAACCGGAGCGGGCACAGGCTTTGGGTAAAGAGCGTTCCTCATTAGAAGAGATTGTCGAAACTATCGATCAGCTTGAGCAGGGTCTGGAAGATGTACAAGGTTTACTGGAACTGGCAATAGAAGCAGACGATGAAGAGACTTTTAATGAAGCCGTGGTAGAGCTGGAACAGCTCGAAGAAAAGCTAGGTCAGTTAGAATTTCGCCGCATGTTTTCTGGTGAGTACGACAGTGCTGACTGTTATCTTGACTTACAGGCAGGCTCTGGTGGTACTGAGGCTCAGGATTGGGCAAGTATGCTGATGCGTATGTATTTGCGTTGGGCTGAATCCAAAGGTTTTAAAACGGAAATCATTGAAGAATCAGACGGTGAAGTTGCTGGCCTGAAATCAGCGACGATTAAGATCATGGGCGATTATGCTTATGGTTGGTTGCGTACTGAAACGGGGGTTCACCGTTTGGTACGTAAAAGCCCATTTGATTCTGGCGGTCGTCGCCATACTTCATTCAGTTCTGCTTTCATCTATCCTGAAGTGGATGATGATATTGATATTGAAATTAATCCAGCAGACTTACGTATCGATGTTTACCGCGCATCCGGTGCGGGTGGTCAGCACGTTAACAAAACAGAATCTGCGGTGCGTATTACCCATATTCCAACCAACATTGTGACGCAGTGTCAAAATGATCGTTCTCAGCATAAAAATAAAGACCAGGCGATGAAACAGCTAAAAGCGAAGCTGTATGAACTGGAGATGCAGAAACAGAACGCTAATAAACAGGAAATGGAAGAGAATAAATCCGATATTGGTTGGGGTAGTCAAATTCGCTCTTATGTTCTGGATGATTCACGCATCAAAGACTTGCGCACCGGCGTTGAAACGCGCAATACACAAGCGGTGCTGGATGGTGATCTGGACAAATTCATTGAAGCAAGCCTTAAAGCTGGCTTATGAGGAACTAAAATGTCACAACAACAACAGGGTGCGGAACAGGCTCCCGATTTAAATAATGAACTGCAAACTCGCCGCGAAAAACTCGTAGCTTTACGGGAGAATGGAATTGCATTCCCGAATGATTTCCATCGTGAAAATATTTCAGAAGATCTACACGCGAAATACGACGACAAAACTCAGGAAGAGTTGGAAGCACTGAATATTGAAGTGACGGTTGGCGGTCGTATGATGACGCGCCGCATCATGGGTAAGGCTTCTTTCGTCACGCTACAGGATATGGGCGGTCGTATTCAGTTATATGTTGCCCGTGACGATCTGCCGCAAAGTATTTATAACGAACAGTTTAAAAAATGGGATCTGGGAGACATTCTGGGGGCTCGTGGCAAACTGTTTAAAACCAAAACCGGTGAACTTTCCATTCACTGTACTGAATTGCGTCTGCTGACAAAAGCGCTGCGTCCATTGCCGGATAAATTCCACGGCTTGGCTGATCAGGAGACTCGCTATCGCCAGCGTTATCTGGATCTAATCGCGAATGAAGAATCGCGCAAAACTTTCCAAATTCGCTCTCAAGTCTTATTGGCTCTGCGTAGTTTTATGGTCAGTAAAGGCTTTATGGAAGTGGAAACACCAATGATGCAGGTTATTCCTGGTGGTGCCTCGGCACGTCCATTTATTACTCACCACAATGCGCTGGATATTGATATGTATCTGCGTATTGCGCCGGAACTTTACCTGAAACGTCTGGTTGTTGGTGGTTTTGAGCGTGTGTTTGAAATTAACCGCAACTTCCGTAACGAAGGTGTATCTCCGCGCCATAACCCTGAGTTCACCATGATGGAACTCTACATGGCGTATGCGGATTACAAAGATCTGATCGTTCTGATAGAAGAGCTGTTCCGTACCCTGACGCAGAATATTTTGGGGAATACCCTGGTTAAATATGGCGAGCAGGAATTTGATTTCGGTAAACCATTTGCCCAAATGACCATGAAAGAGGCCATTTGTAAATATCGCCCTGAAACCAACATAGCTGATTTGGATGATATGGATAAAGCGGTGGCTATCGCTGAATCTCTTGGTATTGAAGTGGAAAAAGGTTGGGGCCTTGGCCGTGTTCAGTGTGAAATCTTTGAAGAAACGGCGGAAAGCCACCTGATTCAACCCACTTTTATCACTGAATATCCGGCAGAAGTTTCTCCGCTAGCGCGTCGTAATGATGCAAATCCGTTTATCACTGATCGTTTTGAATTCTTTATTGGTGGACGTGAGATTGGTAATGGCTTCTCGGAATTGAATGATGCCGAAGATCAGGCTGAACGTTTTGCTGAACAGGTTCGCCAGAAAGACGAAGGTGATGACGAAGCCATGTTCTACGATGAAGATTATATAACGGCTTTGGAACACGGTATGCCACCAACCGCCGGTTTGGGTATTGGTATTGACCGTATGATTATGTTGTTGACAGATAGTCATACTATCCGTGACGTCATTCTGTTCCCGGCCATGCGCCCGCAGAAATAACAGTTTGAATTAAATTTCAAATTTTAACTCCTCTGTGGCATGGCCGGCAGGGGAGTTTTTATTTTCAACTGACTGAAATATAGACAATTTAAACAGATAATGACTTGCTGATGCCAACGAAACCGCTATAATAATTTATGTTATCCCTAAGCGAGCGTAGTTCAATGGCAGAACGAGAGCTTCCCAAGCTCTATACGAGGGTTCGATTCCCTTCGCTCGCTCCAGTCTTTCTAAAAAATGCTGTCGCATTGAAAATATACCTTTTGATATGATGTAAATTAAATCAAAAGAATTTACGAATGATAATTGATATACCCAATGGATTTCAAGATGGATCGCGACGGCAAGGGAGTGAATCCCCGGGAGCATAGGTAACTATGTGACCGGGGTGAGCGAGTGCAGCCAACAAAGAGGCAACTTGAAAGATGACGGGTATATACCCTATGGATTTCAAGATGCATCGCGACGGCAAGGGAACGAATCCCCGGGAGCATAGATAACTATGTGACCGGGGTGAGTGAGTGCAGCCAACAAAGAGGCAGCTTGAAGGATAACGGGTATATAAGTTAATAACTAACTCATTGTCTAATATGAAAAGAATCCCGTTATTAAATCAACCCCGAATCAGCTAGGCGTGATGTATTTTTGAATGCGGATACATCACCATAGAAAGCATTCTATACCCAATGGATTTCAAGATGCATCGCGACGGCAAGGGAGCGAATCCCCGGGAGCATAGATAACTATGTGACCGGGGTGAGTGAGTGCAGCCAACAAAGAGGC
>NZ_JAJAFZ010000058.1:0-29727 GCF_025384895.1 Photorhabdus kayaii | reverse complement strand
ACCAGATATATCTCTTAGAAATAAAAAAACACCTACCTTAAAACAAAGATAGGTGTACAAATACAATCAGGTCTACAGACGGATAGTGCCTCACTCAACGTTGAGTCCGGTCGGCGATGAAAATTACTCATCTGTGACATGGACAATAGGCACCGATAATCGGCTCTGCATCATCCCTGGGTTTATGAAGCATATGCAATCATAAGAAATAGGATGAGCATCTACGTTTGTAATAATGCATTTAGTGTGCCAGCTTTTATTTAAATGAAAGCTGCCTCGCTTCATCAGCTATTTCTCTATTTATTACAACAAGAAATCGAATCATCACAAAATCCATCTCATGCACTGTCTCTTATTTGAGACAAAACACAAGGTATTTATTATTTTCATTATAATTCAATTTGTTATAAGTCTCTTATTTGAGACAGCTAGTATATCGATTGTCTCCAAAATACAAAAAATAAAAAATTACTATATAAAACAAATAGTTATTTTTAAAAAATAATCCACTAAATTTGAATCAACAGAGCACAACTTAAAGGTATATCGATCAGGAAAGGGAACAAAAAGCCAAGGAGATAAAAAGGGATAAAACGCAAAAAAACCTGCAATGCAGGTTTTTTTTTGGAATTTGGTCGGCGAGAGAGGATTCGAACCTCCGACCCACTGGTCCCAAACCAGTTGCGCTACCAAGCTGCGCTACTCGCCGAAATTTTCTACTCTTTACTTTTCTCTTTTTTATGGTGCGAAAGGGGGGACTTGAACCCCCACGTCCGTAAGGACACTAACACCTGAAGCTAGCGCGTCTACCAATTCCGCCACCCTCGCGTGTCACAAAAAAGATGGGGTGGCTAATGGGACTCGAACCCACGACAACTGGAATCACAATCCAGGGCTCTACCAACTGAGCTATAGCCACCATAACAGCTATTTACTGCTAAATACTTATTACCAACAGCGCAATACATCACCGCAGCTCTTGCACGCAAATAATGGCGCGCCCGACAGGATTCGAACCTGAGACCTCTGCCTCCGGAGGGCAGCGCTCTATCCAGCTGAGCTACGGGCGCTTAACGCCGTTTCGGGTGGGGATAGTACGGATTTAATGATATACTGTCCAGTGCTTTTTTAAAGAAATGATGCGTTTGATTACACCTTGTTCATTTCGTAGATAAAGCCAGCTCTTAACTTCCCTATTCACTACCACCGTGACAGTAAATCAATCTATACCCGTCATCTTTCAAGTTGCTTCTTTGTTGGCTGCACTCGCTCACCCCGGTCACATAGTTTGCTATGCTCCCGGGGATTCACTCCCTTGCCGCCGCGATGCATCTTGAAATCCATAAGGTATATCAGGCTTTTGATTTTTTACCGTTAAAAAGCTTCACCAACCAATAAATCAGCGACACCATTAACAAAAATCCCCCACCGACCAGCAATGAAAAACGGGTATCCGGGTTAATTGCCATTCCTATCAACACACAACATAAAAATGCCAATGTCAGGTAATTTACATAAGGGAACAGAATGGATTTAAAACCATGTTGTTTCAGTGCCTGCTGATGATACTGACGAAAACGCAATTGACTCACCAGAATAACAAACCACGGTACCATTCCTGGCAATACGCTGGCACTGTAAACATAAACAAAAACCGCCTGCGGATTTGGGATCAAATAATTCAAACTAGAACCCACAATCAAACACAGGATAGTGATGGCAATACAGATTACCGGCACCCCATTCTTTGACAATTTAGTCAGTGATGAAGGTAGCTGACGGTTTTGCGCCAACGCATAAAGCATCCGTCCACCACTGTACATGCCGCTGTTACAGCCGGAAAGCGCGGCCGTCAATACGACAAAGTTAATCACGGCTGCCGCGGAAGTGATCCCCACTTTGGTAAATGTCATTACAAACGGGCTGCCCTGTGCACCCACTTCTGTCCATGGAAATAATGTCACTACAATGAAAATCGCACCCACGTAGAAAATCAGAATACGCCAGAGAATATTGTTAATCGCTTTTTTCAATGTCACCTGAGGGTTCTTCGCTTCCCCCGCAGTGATACCAACCAACTCCACCCCCTGATAAGATGCAACCACAATACAGAGCGCAAACAAGAACCCTTGCCAATTACCCGCAAAGAAACCACCATGCGCAGTCAGATTACCCAATCCAATAGGCTGCCATTGATTACCAATACCGAAAAATATCAATCCCAAGCCAATCAGGATCATGACAATAATTGTGGTCACCTTAATCATGGCAAACCAAAATTCCAGCTCACCGTAAAGACGTACCGCCGCAAGGTTCGCCAAAGCGACCAATGCCACCGCAATCAATGCCGATACCCACTGAGGAAGTTCAGGGAACCAAAACTCAGCATAAACCCCGATAGCCGTTATTTCTGATATCCCTACCGCCACCCACATAAACCAATAACCCCAAGCGGTGAGGCATCCCCAATATGGGCTGAGATATTTATGTCCAAAAGAGGCGAAAGAACCCGTGACAGGTTCAAGAAACAGCATTTCTCCCATCGATCGCATAATGAAAAAAACAAAAATTCCGGCAATAATGTAAGCCAGCAAAACGGAAGGACCAGCCCATTTCAGTGTGCTGGCCGAGCCCATAAACAGACCGACACCAATTGTGCCGCCTAGTGCGATTAGCTCTATATGACGGGCTTCTAAACCCCGTTGCAAGCTATGTTGTTGATCTGCCATAAATTCCCTGTCCATTGTTATATGTTGTAATGTGCAATAATAAAAACATACAAGACCGATGTTGATCAGCCATAAAAAGGTCAGGGATCAAAACATGTTTTTCCACTGAGTGGAATAAAAAATTATCTAATAATTAACTACAAATAGTGAAAATCTGGCAGGTTCAAAACTGTTAGATAAATATTGTGGAATAAATTCACTGTATCACCTGACGAAAGCATCACCTGACGAAAATTTACACGACAGGCAAGAAGCGGGTTTACAGACGACCACTATAATAATATCCAAGAAATTTCAGTAACTTAAACTGGCGACGAATACGGCTTGGTTGTGATAACAAGCGATAAAGCCATTCAAGCCCCAAATTCTGCCATGCTTTTGGCGCACGTTTCACATGGCCGGTAAATACGTCATAAGTACCGCCAACGCCCATATACAACGCATTCGAATGAATTTTTCGACAGTCACGCATAAAAATCTCCTGTTTAGGCGATCCCATTGCAACTGTCACAATCACCGCACCGCTGGCATGAATCCGTTCAAAAACAGCATTACGTTCTTCTGGCGTGAAATAACCGTTCTGGCTGCCAACAATATTGACGTTCCACTGAGCCCGCAGTTTGCTTTCAGTCTGTTTCAATATCTCTGGTTTACCTCCAACCAGAAAAATAGGTGTGCCTTCTTTACCGGCACGCTCCATGATGGCTTCCCATAAATCAGCACCCGCTACACGAGAAACTTCAGCGTCAGGGTATTTACGGCGAATAGCACGTACAATACTGATACCATCAGCATACAGATATTCTGCATCACTCAGCAGTGTGCTTAAAGCTGTATCTTCCTCTGCCGTCAGAACTTTTTCCGCATTAATCGCCACCATAGTACCCGTCTTTACCTGCCCGCGTTGAAAAATATGGTCAAGAAAGTGCGCCATATCGCGGAAGCCCCAAATATTCAGGCCACGAATACTATATTTAGGAATATTGCTTAGCTCCATTTTCTTTCCTTACATTGCAACAGACGTTTTTGTGATACAACCAGGTTGCTAGTCAGATACGTTCTAATAAGCCCTGCACTCTCAAATAGCCAATACAACAACTTAGCAATTACCAGACATAAGCCAAAAATAATACAGAAAAATACTACACGGGAAACAAATGAATCCACGCCTTCACGAGCCAATACTATCATGTTGAAGATCGCTCCAAAGCAAAATGCCTGCAAGATAGCGGCCTTATAACGATTAGTCTCCTGTTTTCCTAATTCATAAATCCAGTCAAACCACTTAATTATCAATCCAACAACAATCGCACCAACCGGAATAAACAGCACTCCCCCCATCACAACCAGAGAGCCTATCAGAGTTGGGGAAATTGCCAGACCAGAGTGGTTATCCAGTACTTCCCAGGTAAAATAATTCGCAGAATTCAACACAGAATCAGGACGTCCTGGCCAAAGCCAACTTGGAATAAAGACATAGAAATCACGGATAATAGGCGCTAACCCCTGAAAATCAATTTTGTCGTAGTTATTCAGCAGTAATGCAAAATTTTCCCACGGTGAAAAAGTATCCCTTGTAAGGTAGAGAAAAGTATAAAACGCTTCTGCACCGCTGACATCCAAACTATAGCGTTTGAGTGCCAACCAAAACATGCCAACAATCCCTATTGCGCCCGCCATGACCAACATCCACAAGGTTATCCAGCCACGCACAATGCCAATAAACAGAAACAACGCGAACGCAATGATAATATTAGCCCGTGTTCCGCCAACAATGACATAAGTCAGTATCCCAAAAGCAACCGTGCTCATCAGAAAAAACAGCCAGCGTAACTGGGTCTGCTTCAAGAAATAAACCACCAACATGGCAGGAATAAAGAAGTAAAAGAATCGCTTCAGGGCAACACCGGAAACCTGACTGGAAAAAATTTGACTGTATGACTGTAATTTAAACAGTAGAAAACCGTTTTGCATAAAGAACAGCCCCACTGTCACCACCGCAACTGATGCCAGTAGTAACCATGTAAAGTTAGTTTCTACCCGGTTCATGGTGAATACCGGTGCTTTAGGCTGCATAGATGGCTTTCTTAGCCGTGTTTTATAACTGACGTAATAAATACCATAAAAGCAGGTCGAAGCCAGTAGAGCGTGTAGTAAGGCGTCCACAGGTACCACTTCAACATCAAATTGGAAAACCAACAAACATGTCAGTGGAAAACCAAAATAGAATGTCAGCAAATAAAGCAATGAGAAGAATATATTAAAATTAAAGCGTACACGCCGGAATTCCTGATAAGTCAACGTCAGGATGAAAACCAGTGATATTAAATAAACAACAAATAATCCGCCAAACTGCGTTAAAGTCATTGCTGCTCTCCCGCCGCTTTTGCCAACGCCTGCCGCCAGCCATCAATAAAGTTCGGGCTAAAAAAAGCTATCACATTTCTATCCAAGGAGAGCATCTGCCGTTGTGCTTCTGTAATCAGTTGGCTATCTAAAGGATCACCGGCGAAAAATACCGGCACCTGTTGTTCTATTAAATCTCGCCAAAAAAGATTCTGACGACTGAGTACAAATGGCACACCAAATTGTATCAACAGACAAATTGTTCCAATCCCCTGCTGGCGATTAAACATGAAATACCCTAAATCACAACGGCGCAACAATGCCAGATAATCATCAAACGCCATATTTTGCTTAATAATGTTCAAATTTTCTGGCCGGAACAATGATAAAGCAGCCTGTTCTACCTGATTAATATAAACCTGATTGTTTTCAGGATAACCCATTGGGATAATGATTCGCACCTTATCGCCAAACTGCTTATGAATTACTTTCAATGCCGTAATATGGCGGTTCGATCGATCACCAGAATTCCCCAACAAAATTGTCATCTTGCCATCTTCAACAGATATTCTATCTGCAATTGTCAAAGCAGGTTCCATTCTGGTTGGAAAATAGAGCAATGATGTTGGTACGTTTGGATGATGTTGAGAATAAAAATAGAGATCTCCACGAACCGCAAACAGATGCCCTACCCGACGCTGCGCCAGACGACGCAAGAAATAGAATAGACGGAATTTTAACTGACTGGAGTCTTCATACAGATCAGCTCCCCAGGCATGCCACCAAAATTGATTGCGTTTGATTTTTCCTGACAACAGCGCCAACCACAAACTCACATTAAATTGACCATGAAAAAAAAATCGACAATCTCTGTCTGAACTCGCTTTAGCAATAACCGCCTGCGCCAGAGATTTTTTACTGTCGAAGAATGCCACATCCAATGCTGGGCAATCATCCAATAAAGCGCGATTTCTGGTCACTACCATAAACTTCGGTTTGGCTAAAAAACCAATTTCGTGCGCTAAGACATCATTAAAAAAGCGCAATACCGTTCGATTGTGATGTGGGATATCAGATCCCAAAACGTGAATGAGGGTTGTCATGCTCGCCTACGATAAATAAGAAATGCACCACAACAAAGGGTGAAATAAATAATATAAGTTGCCATATAGGCTTGTGCTGCACCTAACGCTCCATTTACAGGAATAAGCCAGTGGGCAAAACCAGTAAGCAATAAAAACTGACTAATTTCTGTCAACACATAAAAACGTAACGCAGCCTTGGCAATCACCAGATAACCAAAAACATAAGCGCCCACTTTCAAGACATCACCCACCAACTGCCAGGCAAATAGATCACGCATAGCAGTAAATTTGTCAGAAAACAGTAACCAAATGGCAAAATCACGCAGCAGCCATACAGTAAAACTTACAACAGCCACAGCAGGCAAAACAAATTTCAGCGCCTTAATTATCTCATTTGATATTTCGTCCTTACCTTGCAACCGTGAAAGCGTTGGCAACAGATAAACAGTAAAAGATGCTGTGATAAATTGCAGGTAAGCATCGGAAATACTGCTTACACCTTGCCAAATACCCACATCGTGCCAACTATAATGCGCTGCCAGTAGATTTCGCATCATAATGTAGGCAACCGGTATGGTAATAGAAGTCAGCAGAGCCATAAGGGTAAACTTGCCAAGCCGACCAGCCAGTACTTTATCCCACATGGGCTTAAGACTTGAAATCGATACCGCTTTGAGACGCCAAACCATCAATCCCGCGGGAAATATGATTAATGCTGGCACTAAAGCCAAACCCGCCAAAGCACCTTCATACCCACCAAGGACAAAACAGAGATAATAGGCCATTACACCAATCACGCTACCAAAAATAATCGCCAGCGCATTCCCCTGAGCATCTCGGTATCCTTTCAAAATAGCCAAAAAATAGTTGGCAAAAGCAATCCCCATTTGAATAAAGGCGAGGGCCTGCACAACTGGCTCATAATCTTGATGGCCGAATAATCCCGTACTGATAGACCCGCTAAACAGCAAGAAAATCACTGCCAACAGCGTGGAAAACCCAAGGATAATGGCAGAAGATGTTCCCAGTACCGTACGCAATCTTTCCGGCTGCTGCTGATACTCAGCAACATATTTAGTTACACCATTAAAAATACCGGCACCAGCCAACACCCCAAGCACAGTGATAAGCTGACGGAAATTACCCGCCTGCCCAACCCCGCTGGGGCCAAAAGCAACCGCCAGTAATTTAACGATTAAAAGCCCCACACCGATTTTTATCAGTGTGGAGCCCGCAGTCCATATTGATGCTTTAGCCAACGACATATCAGGCGAAGTATTCCTGAATATGTTTGATGACAATCTGCTGTTCAGCGTCTGTTATGTTGTAAGACATCGGCAAACGTACCAAACGATCACTTTCATAAGTAGTAAAACGATCTTCCCCATGAAAACGGCCAAATTTTTCACCACCGGGGCTGGTGTGCAGAGAAACATAATGGAATACCGTTAGTACCCCCGCGTCCTTCATATAACTATTGAATGCTGAGCGTTCTTCAACATCTTTCAGCTTGATATAGAACATGTGAGCATTATGCTCCAACCCTTCCGGTATGACAGGCAATGTCAGGAGACCAGCATCAGCCAGCGGTTTTAATGCTTGATAATAGGTATTCCACAAGGCAAGGCGACGTTCATTGATTGTCTCAGCTTTCTCTAATTGCGCCCACAAATAAGCAGCCTGAAGCTCCGACATCAGATAACTCGAACCGATATCGCGCCAAGTATATTTATCAACTTGACCACGGAAAAACTGACTACGATTAGTCCCTTTTTCGCGAACAATTTCCGCACGGGAAATCAGTGATTGATCATTGATAAGCGCTGCACCACCTTCACCACCAGAAGAGTAGTTTTTGGTTTCGTGGAAACTGTAGCAACCAATGTGTCCGATAGTTCCCAGTGCGCGTCCTTTATAAGTAGACATTACCCCCTGTGCAGCATCTTCCACGACAAACAGATTATATTTCTCTGCCAAGGCCATGATAGTATCCATTTCACAGGCTACGCCGGCGTAATGCACTGGAACAATCACGCGTGTTTTAGCTGTAATTGCTGCTTCGATTTTGGTTTCATCAATATTCATGGTATCCGGACGAATATCCACGAATACAATGGTTGCTCCACGCAGCACAAACGCGTTAGAACTAGAAACGAAAGTGAAGCTCGGCATAATAACTTCATCACCGGGTTGAACATTCAGCAAAATAGCCGCCATTTCCAGTGAAGCTGTACAGGATGGCGTCAATAAAACTTTCGGGCAATTGAAATGTTGTTCCATCCACTCTTCACAACGCTTGGTGAAACCACCATCCCCGCAAAGCTTACCGCTCTCCATTGCTTGCTTCATGTAATCTAATTCAGTGCCAACGACTGGTGGTCTGTTAAATGGAATCATTTCATCCCCTATATAACCAATACGCGGTGCTTTCAACAAACGCACCACTGCGTGTATAAAGGCGCAAAGCAGCAATGTTGCTGGTTTGTGTCGCAATCCTTAACTGCCGTATTTGGTGGTGTTGACACCACTGCTGCGCCGCCAACATCAATTTTGAGCCAATCCCACGGCCAATATTTCCTGGGAATACAGCCAGTAAACCTACACGAGCCTCTCCTGCTCCTATATCTCGTAAGGTAACAAACCCTGCGGGTTGTCCATTATCTCCATTTACCAGCAAACATTGATGATCAAATGTCCCCAATACCGCTTTTTCCACCCAGGTAGCGTAGAAGCGACCGCTATCCTGCGGTTGATACCACGGGGTTCGGAAACGACTCAAAGGAAATACGTTGGAAGCTACCTCCTTCAACATCGGGATATCTCGCCGCTCAGCCGAAAGCAACTTACTCTCAGAGTTGTCGTTATCAGCATTTTCTATGCCAATTATTAAGGAAAGGTCTACTTCTCCTTCCACTAACGAAAAGCCCAACGCGAATAATCCATCAATAAGATCCAATCGCTGCGCAGGTACTTTAGCTTGCACTAAAGCATACTGCTCTAACTGAGATGAGGTTAGCAGACCGGCATCAGGTGTGAAATCAAGGCGAGCGGTGGACAACCCAAAATAGTGGCTATCCCACTCCAATGGTTCAATATTAGCGTACACGAACATGGAGCAGATCCAGCAGATATTGGCCGTAGCCAGTTTTTGACAAAGATTTTACTGTTTCTCTTAACTGTACATCATCCAGCCAACCATTACGCCAAGCGATCTCTTCAAGACAGGCGATCTTAAAACCTTGACGCTTCTCTACGGTCTGCACAAAAGTGCTGGCCTCAATCAGGCTGTCATGAGTGCCAGTATCCAACCAGGCAAAGCCACGCCCTAACAACTCAATATTTAGTTCACCACGTTCCAAATACGTCTGGTTAATACTGGTAATCTCTAGTTCACCCCTGGCAGAAGGCTTGACCTGTTTAGCAAAATCTACTACTTGATTATCGTAGAAATAGAGACCCGTTACCGCCCAGTTGGATTTTGGCTTTTCTGGTTTTTCCTCAATAGAAAGAACGCGGAACGCGTCATCAAATTCCACCACCCCAAATCGCTCAGGATCCATCACTTGATAACCAAAAACAGTCGCCCCTTTTCCACGAGAAACAACATTTCTCAGTTTTGGGCTGAACCCTTGTCCAAAGTAAATATTGTCTCCCAATACCAAGCAGCAAGGCCCGCCATTGATGAACTCCTCACCAATCAAAAATGCCTGAGCTAAACCATCTGGTGATGGCTGTTCTTTATAACTTAAGTGAATACCAAATCTGTCACCATCACCTAACAGCCGGCGGAAAGAAGGTAAATCTTCTGGTGTAGAGATAATCAGAATATCACGTATCCCTGCTAGCATGAGTACTGACAAAGGATAGTAAATCATTGGTTTATCATAAATTGGCAGTAATTGTTTGGAAACACCCTGTGTTATCGGATGCAACCGGGTTCCCGATCCACCTGCCAGTATGATTCCTTTCATATTTACTGCCCCCATCGTCATTCAGTTTTTACCTAATCCAAGGCGCTCACCGGCATAAGAACCATCTTGAACCTTACGCCACCAGTTTTCATTTTCCAAATACCATTGAACTGTTTTACGAATACCTGATTCAAATGTTTCTTGTGGTCTCCAGCCTAGATCTCGTTCAACTTTCGCCGCATCAATAGCATAACGCATATCATGGCCTGGACGATCTGCAACATAAGTAATCAAATCTCGATAATAAGCAATGCCCGCGGGTTTCTCAGGACAAAGCTCTTCCAGAAGCTCACAAATCGCACAAACCACATCAATATTTTTGCGTTCATTATGACCTCCAATATTGTAGGTTTTGCCCGGTTCAGCTTCTGTCACAACCAAATAGAGCGCTCTGGCATGGTCTTCCACATACAGCCAATCGCGAATTTGTTTCCCTTCACCATATACCGGTAAAGATTTTCCTGCTAATGCATTTAAGATAATCAGAGGGATCAGTTTTTCCGGGAAATGGTAAGGACCATAGTTATTTGAACAATTGGTGATAATGACCGGTAAACCATAAGTCCGGTGCCATGCTCTTACCAGATGATCGCTGGATGCTTTGGACGCCGAATATGGGCTACTTGGCGCATAAGGTGTTGTTTCGGTAAAGAATCCCTCTTCACCATGTAAATCACCATACACTTCATCTGTTGAAATGTGGTGAAAACGGAAAGCAGCTTGTTTCTCTTCATTGAGTTTCTGCCAGAAAGCACGCGCAGCTTCCAACAAAGTATAAGTACCCACAATGTTGGTTTCGATAAATGCCGCAGGGCCATCAATAGAGCGATCCACATGGCTTTCTGCCGCCAAATGCATCACACAATCCGGCTGATATTGTTCAAAGACCCGTTCCAGCGCTCCGCGTTGACAGATATCAACCTGCTCAAACGCATAACGTGGGCTATCCGCAATCGGGGCAAGAGACGCCAGATTACCGGCATAAGTCAGGCTATCAACTACAACCACTCTATCTTCTGTATTATCAATGACATGCCGTACAACAGCAGAGCCAATAAAACCTGCACCACCTGTGATTAGAATACGTCTCAACGCCAGACTCCTTTTGTATCCACAATCCACTTCTGTTTAATTTCATGACTATTTACAGCTTTAAACTGATTATGATCTACCAGCATCAACAGAATATCTGCTTCTTCCAGCGCTTTTTCCAGATTAACTAATCGAGTTATTTCCTTCAAGGGAGCGGGTAATTCATGAATATGAGGTTCTACAGCCAGCGTTTCACCTGCATGCCATTGCGCAATCATACCGGTGATATGTGCTGCTGGACTCTCACGCAAATCGTCAATATTTGGTTTAAATGCCAAACCAAAACAGGCAATTTTCACTTCGCTTGCACGTTTTCCACTTTCAGCCAAACAATCCGCAACGGCCGCTTTTACTTGATCCACAACCCACAATGGCTTGTCATCATTAATCATACGTGCTGTATGAATAAGACGTGATTGTTTCGGGTTTTGAGAAACAATGAACCACGGATCAACAGCAATACAATGACCACCCACGCCAGGACCTGGTTGGAGAATATTTACACGCGGATGGCGATTCGCCAAATTGATCAATTCCCACACGTTGATACCTTGATCAGCACAAATCAGGGAAAGTTCGTTGGCGAATGCAATGTTTACATCTCGGAAACTGTTTTCTGTCAGCTTACACATTTCTGCCGTTCTTGAATTAGTGATAACACATTCACCTTCAAGGAAAATTTTATACAGCTCACTAGCTCTGGTTGAAGATTTTGACGTCATACCACCAACAACACGGTCATTCTTAATTAATTCAACCATAACTTGCCCTGGCAACACACGTTCAGGACAGTAAGCGATATCAACATCAGACTCCTCTCCCATCTGTTGTGGGAACGTTAAATCAGGGCGCGCTGCCGCCAACCATTCTGCCATCTGCTCCGTCGCGCCTACTGGTGAGGTAGATTCTAAAATAACCAAATCACCTTTTTTCAGAACTGGCGCTACAGATTCGGCTGCGGAACGGACATACGTCATATCCGGCTCATGATCGGCTTTAAAAGGCGTCGGAACAGCTATCAGAAAAGCATCTGCGGGTAACGGAGCAATCACTGCTTTCAGGTAACCGCCTTCTACGGCAACTTTCACCACTTTGTCTAGATCCGGTTCTACAATATGAATTGCACCACGGTTGATGGTTTCTACCGCATGCTGATTAACATCCACGCCAATGACTTTCTTATTACGGGATGCAAACGCTGCTGCCGTTGGCAAGCCAATATAACCAAGACCAATAACAGAAATAGTTTCAAAGCTCACAGTTTCAAAGCTCATAGTGTCACCTGATTTTTTTCAAAGCGTCGAGAATACGTTGACAGGCATCGCCATCCCCGTAAGGATTGTGAGCGCGGCTCATTCGCTGATAGGCAGCATCGTCTGTCAACAATCGAGTCACCTCTTCCACGATAGTTTCTGTTTCTGTCCCAACCAAACGTACTGTTCCAGCATCAACCGCCTCTGGCCGTTCAGTAGTATTACGCATTACCAATACCGGCTTTCCTAAAGAAGGCGCTTCTTCCTGAATACCACCGGAATCTGTCAGGATCATATAGGCATGGTTCATTAGATAAACAAATGGCAAATAATCCTGGGGCTTAATGAGAATAACGTTATCAATATCATGCAAAATGCGCTTTACTGGCTCACTGACATTCGGGTTTAGATGAACCGGATAGACTACTTGCACATCTGGATGAGCGCGGGCTATCTGTGCCAAAGCTTCACAAATTCGCTCAAACCCACCACCAAAACTTTCACGACGATGCCCCGTCACCAGAATCATTTTTTTATTAGTATCAATAAACGGGTAATGCTTCGCTAGCTTACTCCGCATAGCCTCATCATTCATTATTCGATCGCGTACCCACAGCAACGCATCAATTACTGTATTTCCGGTAACAAAAACCCGATTATCTGCAATGGATTCTTTCAATAAATTATTGTGGGAATTTTCCGTCGGAGCGAAATGATACATTGCCAGATGCCCTGCAATCTTACGGTTTGCCTCTTCCGGCCAAGGGGAATAAAGATCACCCGTTCTTAATCCAGCTTCAATGTGACCAACAGGGATACGTTGATAGAACGCTGCCAAACTGGTTGCCATTGTTGTTGTCGTATCTCCGTGAACCAATACAACATCAGGTTTAAATTCTGCTAAAACAGGTTTCAATCCTGCCAAAATACGACAGGTAATATCCGTTAGATCTTGCCCTGATTTCATAATATTGAGATCAAAATCAGGCGTAATCTCGAAAAGGTGTAACACCTGATCCAACATTTCCCGATGTTGGGCGGTGACACATACTTTCGCTTCGAAGGCTTCATCCCTTGCCAACGCGTGTACTAACGGAGCCATCTTGATAGCCTCCGGCCGAGTACCAAACACAGTCAACACTTTCACAGTGACTCTCTTATAGTCAGTAACTTGCAGATTTTCCTGCAAACAATACTCTTAATGCTATTTACTCCTGCTGCTGGAGTTGCAGAAGAGATCCCTCAGAAGCAGTTATCCCTAATAATTATCTGATTACTTACGTGAGCATCTAACCAATGCCACGCCGGCTCCCACTAAAGCGCCAACTGCACCCCACATGATCATCAAAAACATTCTGCGAGGGCTGTCTCTGGTAACAGGCTCCTCTGGTGTTCTCAAATAGCGGTAAGCCTGGAATTGATCCTGTAACGTCGGGTGAACATTCCATGCTGCTAACATTGCAATATTCCGGTCATAGTCCACATCATACTTAGGCCCTATTGCTTCCAAAGTCTCAAGTTGAGCCTGTAACAACGGCGCCCCTAACATAAACATTTTTGAATCGGGCAACTGATCCACCGGTGTATCCGTTTGATTGCGCCGAATCCCTTGTTTTTCCGCAATTTTCAGGGACTGTTGTAATACATTCATTTCGCGGCTATAAACCGCTTTAGCGACCATTTCTTGACGCTTAACCAATGCATCCATAGATTGGGCACGGGTAATCCATGCACCTTTTACTTCATCATTTAAATGAGTACTGGCACGACTATTGGCAAAAGCAATGTACTGGCGCAGGAGTTGATTTGCTTGTTTAGAAGACTCAGCGGTCAGTTTAATGCTGTCATTCAGCACTTTTTTATCATCATGAGGAATAAACTGAATATTATTGATTAATTCATCTAATAAGGCCGCATCAGCTCTGGCATCGCCCTCCTGCTGCTGTTTGTAATAATCAGATTTCAACCAAAATTCACGGCGAGTATCATATGCAGCAACCTGAGTGATAAACTCCTTATAGGCTTCTTCTGGAATAGACGGTAACTGAGTTTCCAGTGAAATGTTAATGTGAGTATCCAGATTGCGTAAAAACTGCTGCTGAGAGTAATAACTTCCCAACTGATTAGTCGTAGGCAGATCAGTGATTGCGGTGGCACTCCATTTTTGTTGCATCAGATAAGATGCTCCTAGCGCCGCGGTTGCGAAAATTATTGCCAGTGCAACGATCCATACCTTTCCATGCCATAGCGCACTGCACAAGGCTCTGATATCCAGCTCATGCTCCAGAGCTTGTTCATCCTGAATAGATTTCGTTTCTGATTTTATCACTGCACAGAACCTCTGCTGATAATAGATGTTTAATGGTTAGCTGAACGGCGCATACGACGCTTTTGCCGTTTAATGAAACGAGCTACCTTCCATACACGCTTGAGGCAATAGCCATACAACACAAATGCAAGCAAGAACAGTGCCAACATTATCCACTCAGGCACAAATTCCAACCATTCTCCAGTAATGCCGACAGCGGCTAATAAAACGGCAACAACAGTGATTAAAATAAAAGCCTGACGTGATGAGAATCCAGACCGCATAACTAGGTGGTGAATATGTTGCCTGTCAGGAGAAAATGGGCTCATTCCTTTCCGTAACCGGCGGTACATAATAGCAACCATATCCATTAATGGAATGGCAACAATCCACAACGCAGTAACTGGATTAACAGGATGCTCATTCCCCTGAGTAGATTCAATGAGCAGCCAGATAATGGTAAAACCAATCAGTGTACTGCCCGCATCCCCCATAAATACTTTGAAACGTTGGCTTAATAAACCAAGATTAAGGACAATATAAGGGAAAATGGCAGCAATAAATGCAAAACACCATAATGCTAGTGCCGCATTACCACTTTGATACAGTAAAATCCCCAAAGCACCGAAGGAGACACAGGATAATCCGCCTAATAATCCATCTATCCCATCAACCATATTGAATGCATTGATAGCAGCCCAGACAGCAAATAGTGTTACAACATAACTAAACGGTCCAAGTGTCATGTCCCAAGGGCCAAAAGCATAACCAAGACTATCTAATTTCAGACCAGCAAAATACATCATCGCAATACCAACCAGAGCTTGGATGGTTGCCCGGACCTTAACGCTAATATCAAAACGGTCATCCAATGCACCGACAAATACCAATACACCGGCACAAACCAAATATAACCACTTGTGAGGAATAAATTCTTTTGTGATAACAAAAGCAAAACAGATGCCAACAAATATTGATATTCCTCCAACCAGAGGCACTAACCCCTGATGACACTTACGATAATTGGGCTTATCAACAAGGCCAACTTTTTTTGCTATTTTGCGAGCCATAAACAAAAACGCAAAAGAAAACAGAAAAACATAAAAAATTTCAATATTCATGCTGAGAATATTCACGATGATAACTCTCTGTAAAAAGTAAACACACCCTGGTCATTTATCAACCGAAAACACCGCTTATATGAAAAATTAATGGCCCTTATGCTCTTACATCATTCTTTTAATATTTATTTCAAATATATGGCAGCATATACAGCTTGCAAAATACATGCCATATATAGCTATAACAGTGCGGTGAATACAAAAAACGCCACGAAACTGTGGCGCTAATTTAAAATGATCATGAACTGAGTTAAAAACTATGAACGTTTCATCATGTCAAAGAAATCGTCGTTCGTTTTGCTCATAGCCAGTTTGTTGATAAGGAATTCCATCGCATCAATTTCGCCCATCGGATGAATAATTTTGCGCAGAATCCACATTTTCTGTAGCTCTTCAGAAGTGGTGAGTAGCTCTTCTTTACGTGTACCAGAACGGTTGTAATCGATAGCTGGGAAGACGCGTTTTTCAGCAATTTTGCGGGAGAGATGCAGCTCCATGTTACCAGTACCTTTGAACTCTTCGTAAATCACTTCATCCATCTTAGAACCCGTATCCACCAACGCAGTCGCAATAATGGTCAAGCTTCCGCCCTCTTCCACATTACGCGCAGCCCCGAAGAAACGTTTCGGACGATGTAACGCGTTAGCATCCACACCACCAGTCAATACCTTACCGGATGCGGGAACAACAGTATTATAGGCACGTGCTAAGCGAGTAATAGAGTCAAGCAGAATAATCACATCTTTTTTGTGTTCAACCAGACGTTTTGCTTTCTCAATAACCATCTCTGCCACCTGAACGTGACGAGAAGCGGGTTCATCAAAAGTAGAAGCAATAACCTCACCTTTTACCAGGCGTTGCATTTCAGTGACTTCTTCTGGACGTTCATCAATCAGAAGTACCATCAATACACAATCTGGATGATTGTGGGCAATGTTAGCAGCAATATTTTGCAGCAACATCGTTTTACCCGCTTTTGGTGGCGCGACGATCAGACCACGTTGTCCACGGCCAATCGGTGCAGCCAGATCCAGAACACGGGCAGTCAGATCCTCAGTGGAACCATTACCACGTTCCATACGTAGGCGGCTATTAGCATGCAGCGGGGTTAAGTTTTCAAAAAGAATTTTACTGCGGGCATTTTCTGGTTTGTCAAAATTAACTTCGTTAACCTTCAACAGGGCAAAATAGCGTTCACCTTCTTTAGGTGGACGAATTTTACCTGAAATTGTGTCACCGGTGCGGAGGTTAAAACGACGGATTTGGCTGGGAGAAACATAGATATCATCGGGGCCGGCAAGGTAGGAGCTGTCTGCTGAACGGAGGAATCCAAAGCCATCCTGCAATATCTCCAACACGCCATCACCGAAGATATCTTCCCCACTTTTCGCATGCTGCTTAAGGATAGAGAAGATAATATCTTGTTTACGCATACGGGCTAGATTTTCCAGCCCCATATTTTCGCCAAGTGTAATCAGTTCAGATACCGGCGTATTTTTTAATTCGGTAAGATTCATAATGGTGGGTTCTTAAACTCGGGGTATATCTCGAACTATGAACGTGAATAGTATGGCAGCGTCATCGATCGGTGCCTGTTTATTTTGTACAAAAACAAATCAGACCTTTAATACATTATGCATATAAAAAGGTAATAATTTGAAGTACTAAGATTGAGCTCAAATAAGACTGACAGGCTGTCAAAAACGCTGTTGAGATAATGCTGAAACATTACTGATTTCGATAAAAACTATCTCAACGTAACGAGCTATACGCCAGATTATTCCCGTATAACCCATTGGATATTTTAGACTATCCAGAGATAACAGACTTATCAGACACTACAGATTATTCAGTATGCAACATACTTCTAACATGATGTATGTGATACAAGCAGTGGCGCTAACTTATCACGCTTCTTTACGGACGTCTAGCGGTCAATGAAATAAATAATAATATACGCTAAACGCCCAGCATTAATGTGAGCTCACTTCAATCAGAGATTAGCATCCAAAAATTCTTTCAATTGAGTTTTTGACAGTGCTCCCACTTTTGTAGCAGCAACCTGACCATCTTTAAACAGCAACAGTGTAGGAATACCACGGATACCATACTTAGGAGCAGTTGCCGGGTTGTCATCAATGTTCAATTTAGCAATAGTCAGTTTGCCTGAATATTCTGGGGCAATTTCATCTAAAATAGGTGCAATCATTTTACATGGTCCACACCAGGCAGCCCAAAAATCGACAAGAACTGCACCTTCTGCGTTAAGAACGTCAGTATCAAAGCTAGCGTCACTCAAATGAATAATTTTGTCGCTCATTTTTTACTCCAAAGAATAATTTTTTACCATGCTAGTGTAACATTACTGATATAAGGTTGCCTTTATTTCAACGGATACACTTTCGTAAGACAATGGTTAACTGATATTCTACCACACTATGAGTAAAACACACTTGACAGAAAAGAAGTTTTCCGACTTCGCCTTGCACCCCAAGGTTATAGAAGCTCTTGATAATAAGGGCTTTTCTAATTGTACACCGATACAAGCACTGACATTGCCTTTCACTGTCGAAGGTCGTGATGTCGCGGGGCAAGCGCAAACCGGTACGGGGAAGACGCTAGCATTTTTAGCGTCTGCTTTTCATTATTTACTGACTCATCCCGCAGCGGAGGAGCGTCAAACCAATCAGCCAAGAGCGCTGATTATGGCTCCTACCCGCGAGCTCGCTGTACAGATTTACTCTGATGCAGAAGATCTAGCACAGGCAACAGGTCTAAAGATGGGTCTTGCCTACGGCGGTGATGGTTACGACAAACAGCTGAAAATACTAGGAACCGGTGTTGACATCCTTATCGGCACTACCGGACGTCTAATCGACTATACCAAACAGGGGCACATTAATCTGAATGCGGTCCAAGTTGTGGTGCTTGATGAAGCTGATCGCATGTATGATCTCGGTTTTATCAAAGATATCCGCTGGCTATTCCGTCGGATGCCATCAGCAAACGAACGTATGAACCTACTGTTTTCTGCCACACTCTCTTACCGAGTCCGAGAACTGGCATTTGAGCAAATGAATCATGCAGAGTATGTCGAGGTAGAACCGTTACAGAAAACGGGACACCGTATCCGCGAAGAGCTGTTTTATCCTTCTAATGAAGAAAAGATGCGCCTGCTTCAAACGTTATTGGAAGAAGAGTGGCCTGATCGATGCATTATTTTCGCCAATACAAAACATCGTTGTGAAGATATCTGGGCGCATCTGGCTGCTGACGGACATCGAGTTGGGTTACTAACCGGTGATGTAGCACAAAAAAAACGGTTACGCATTCTGGAAGAATTCAGCAACGGCAATATTGATATTCTAGTTGCAACTGATGTCGCAGCCCGTGGATTGCACATTCCTTTAGTCACTCATGTTTTTAATTATGACTTACCAGACGACTGCGAGGATTATGTTCACCGCATTGGCCGTACTGGTCGTGCAGGTGAAAGTGGTCATTCGATCAGCCTAGCCTGTGAAGAATATGCACTAAACCTGCCAGCGATTGAAGATTATATTCAACACACTATCCCGGTCAGCAAATATGACAGTCAAGCCTTGCTGAAAGATTTACCGGTACCTAAACGCCGACACCGTCCGCGTTCAGGAAACCATCAGCGTCGTAACAATTTGTCGCATCGTAATAATACACCACGTAATAACCGTAAACGTTCAGGCTGAAAATGATGCTGAGTTCTTCTTCGCTCTATGCGGCTATCGACCTAGGTTCAAACAGTTTTCACATGCTGGTTGTGCGTGAAGTATCCGGCAGTATGCAGATACTGGCACGAATCAAACGTAAAGTCAGGCTGGCCGCCGGATTAGATAAAAATAACCGCTTATCTCAACAGGCAATGGAGAGAGGCTGGCAATGTCTCAGGATTTTTTCTGAATGCTTACAGGATATACCTCCATCACAAATCCGCGTTGTTGCTACGGCAACTTTACGCATCGCTGAAAATTCAGACGCATTTGTGAAAAAAGCATCAGAAATCCTTGATTGTCCGGTTAAGGTAATCAGTGGCGAAGATGAAGCTCGGCTTATTTATCAAGGCGTTGCCCATACAACTGGCGGCCCTGAAAAACGTCTGGTTGTCGATATTGGTGGTGCAAGTACAGAACTGGTTACAGGGAATGGGGCAAAAGCCTCTCAGTTATCCAGCCTAAGTATGGGTTGTGTTACCTGGCTTGAAGGCTACTTTAATGACCGTAGCCTGACGGAAGAAAATTTCGCCAGAGCCGAAGCTGCCGCACATGAAACGTTGAAACTCATTGCCCCAAAACTGATCGAACAAGGCTGGCAGATTTGTGTAGGCGCTTCCGGTACCGTTCAGGCTCTGCAAGAAATCATGATTGCTCAGGGTATGGATGAACTGATCACTTTGCCGAAACTTCAAGAGCTCAAACATAAAGCAATTGAATGCGGTAAGCTGGAAGAGCTGGAAATAGAAGGATTGACGCTGGAACGGGCTTTAGTTTTCCCAAGTGGCCTTGCTATCCTGATAGCGATTTTCCAGGCATTAAATATTGAAAGTATGATCCTTGCGGGCGGCGCCTTACGGGAAGGTCTTGTTTACGGCATGCTGGATTTACCAATAGAACCCGATATTCGTACCAGAACACTACGTAATATACAGCGACGTTTTCAGCTAGACGTTGAACAGTCTCAACGGGTCAAGCAATTGGCTGAACACTTCCTACAACAGGTTGCTAAACCTTGGGAGCTTGATAGCCGATGTCATGAATTATTACAAAGTGCCTGTTTGATACATGAAATTGGCCTAAGTATTGATTTCCACCAAGCTCCATCACATGCAGCCTATCTGATCAATTATCTCGCTCTCCCCGGCTATACGCCTGCACAGAAAAAACTCTTAGCCACATTGCTAAAGAACCAGAGTGGCTCTATTGATTTGTTTTCCTTTAATCAACAAAACGCCTTACCTATGATACAAGCTCAACGTTTATGTCGTCTGTTGCGGTTAGCTATCATCTTCGCCAACCGTCGTCGAAATGACACGCTCCCTGCTCTACGTTTAAATGTGAGTGATGAAGCGTTAACAATAACATTACCTCATGGCTGGCTAATGCAACACCCTCTGAGAGCAGAGTCTTTACAGCAGGAAATTCAGTGGCAAAACCATGCTCAATGGTCACTTGTTTTAGGCGAGCAGAATGCTCAAACCTGAATAAAATCACTTTCCCTGTATCTCTGTGATACAGGGAATCTCCAGCATATTTATGACTTATTTTTTTGTCCAAGCCCTAAACGCGATTTGATATCCGCAATACGCGATTGCCCTTTTTGCATTCTTTCTTCGGCAGTCACTATTTTTTTATCTTGTGGCCAATGTAAGTCATCCTGTGGCAACTCATGCAAAAAACGGCTTGGTTCTGGACGGATTAACTCGCCATATTGACGACGTTCTTTACATAAAGTAAAGAATAACTCCCGTTGAGCTCGGGTGATCCCTACATAAGCCAATCGTCGCTCTTCATCAATATTTTCTTCATCAATACTGCTCTGATGAGGCAACAGCCCTTCTTCCATGCCAACCAGAAATACATAGGGAAACTCTAACCCTTTGGAAGCATGTAAAGTCATCAATTGCACCTGATCAAACTCCTCACCATCTTCGTCTCGCTCCAGCATATCCCGTAATGTGAAACGCGCGACCACCTGAGATAAAGTCATTGCTTCGTTCAGTTCATCACCTTCCAGCATTTCACTCATCCAAGTGAATAACTGATTAATATTTTTCATCCGCATTTCAGCCGCTTTCGGACTCGGTGATGTTTCGTACAGCCAACTTTCATAATCCATACCATGAAGTAGATCACGCACCGCTAGCAAAGGATCTCGTTCAACCTGACGAGTTATCTCATCCATCCAGTGAATAAAACGCTGTAATGCCGCCAAACCGCGGCCAGTTAGACTTTGTTCCAAACCGAGATCGAAACTAGCCTGATAGAGACTTTTATTGCGCTGATTCGCCCACTCACCCAGTTTTTGAATGGTAGCAGCACCAATTTCACGTCTTGGCGTATTGACAATTCTTAGGAATGCGCTGTCATCTTCGGGATTAGTCAGCACCCGCAGATAAGCTAGCAAATCCTTAATTTCAGGGCGGGCAAAGAAAGAAGTACCACCAGAAATCCGGTAAGGAATGCGGTTTTGCATCAGCATCTTTTCAAACACGCGGGATTGATGATTTCCTCGGTAGAGAATAGCGTAATCTTTATATTGGGTCTTATTGATAAAGTGATGTGCCATCAGCTCCCCAATAACCCTTTCCGCCTCATGCTCTTCATTATTAGCTGTAATCACTTTCAATGGATCACCATACCCCAGTTCAGAAAAAAGCCGTTTTTCAAACACGTGAGGGTTATTGGCGATCAAAATATTAGCTGCTTTCAGAATACAGCCAGAGGAACGATAGTTTTGTTCTAATTTGATCACATTAAGCTTAGGGAAATCCTCTTTCAGTAACACCAAATTTTGTGGTCTTGCACCGCGCCATGAATAGATCGACTGGTCATCATCACCCACCACCGTAAAACGAGCCCTTTGCCCCACCAACAATTTAACCAGTTGATATTGACTGGTATTAGTGTCCTGATATTCATCTACCAACAGATAACGAATACGGTTTTGCCAACGCTCCCTGACTTCTTCATCACGCTGCATTAGCAAAGTCGGTTTGGTAATCAAATCGTCAAAATCCAATACATTACAGCTCGCCAGATGTAAATCATAACGGCGATAACATTCAGCAAACTGGTGCTCCTGAGCAGAACGGACCAATGCCAAAACTTGCTGTGGAGAAAGCAGATCATTTTTCCAATTTGAAATGGTGGAGATCAGTTTTTGTAATAGATCTTTATCTTCCTCCAGTAAATCGGCTGTTAAATCTTTCAACAGAGCCATCTGGTCCTGATCATCAAATAACGAGAAATTGCTTTTCATTCCTAACGCTTTGTATTCGCGCTTAATGATTTCCAACCCCAAAGTGTGGAAAGTCGAAATCATCAACCCCTTAGCCTCTTTGCGCCCCAGAGTTTGTGCTACACGCTCTTTCATTTCCCGTGCGGCTTTATTAGTAAACGTCACAGCAGCAATATGACGAGGCTGATAGCCACAAGTACGGATAAGATGAGCAATCTTATTGGTGATCACTCTCGTTTTGCCGGAACCCGCCCCCGCCAAGACCAGACAAGGACCGGTAACAAATTCAACAGCTTGTTGTTGGCTAGGATTTAATCGCATGATGTTTAATAAGTTATATCAAAGCAGTACTTCAAGAGATGGAATTGTAGCAGAAAGGGGAGAAAGGAAACGCCGTTTTCTTTATGAAGGAAAAACACTCTATTAGTTGGTAAATCGCGACTTATCCCCCAAAACTTTAGCAAACGGTCTCAGAACCATATTCATTGGATTCAAAGAGGGAGGATTTCTCCCCCTTATCCTTATCAATATCAACCGCCAACAGCAATACGTTTCATATCTGTCATGTAACCACGTAATACGCGGCCAACAACTTCAATTGGGTGGTTACGAATAGCCTCATTTACATCGCGTAACTGAGCGTTATCGATACCGTTATCTACAACGGGTTTACCTAAATCACCCGCCTGTAGCGAACCCATAAACTTCTCTTTCAGCAGTGGAACCGCAACATGAGAGAACAAATAGTTACCATATTCTGCTGTATCAGAAATAACGATATTCATTTCGTACAGGCGTTTACGAGAGATAGTATTCGCAATCAGCGGTAATTCATGCAGAGATTCATAATAGGCCGATTCAGCGATAATACCGGTATCAACCATAATTTCGAATGCCAGTTCAACCCCGGCTTTCACCATAGCAACCAGTAAAACGCTGTGATCAAAATATTCCTGTTCACTGATTTTGCCATCATATCCAGGTGAATTCTCAAACGGAGTATTGCCGGTTTCTTCTCGCCAATCTAACAGTTTCTTATCATCATTGGCCCAATCAGCCATCATACCGGAGGAAAATGCACCAGAAATGATATCATCCATATGTTTCTGGAACAGCGGCGTCATTATTTCTTTCAACTGCTCAGACAAAGCATACGCTCGCAGTTTTGCCGGGTTAGACAGGCGATCCATCATCAGGGTAATGCCACCTTGTTTCAGTGCTTCTGTGATGGTCTCCCAGCCAAACTGGATCAGCTTTCCTGCATAACCCGGTTCAACGCCATCTGCCACCAGTTTGTCATAACACAACAGTGAGCCCGCCTGTAACATACCGCACAGAATAGTTTGCTCACCCATCAGGTCAGATTTCACTTCAGCCACGAAAGAAGATTCCAGAACACCGGCGCGATGCGCACCCGTTGCCGCGGCCCATGCCTTAGCGATTGCCATACCTTCACCTTTCGGATCGTTTTCCGGGTGAACTGCGATCAAAGTAGGCACACCAAAACCCCGTTTGTATTCTTCACGCACTTCCGTGCCAGGACACTTAGGTGCGACCATCACCACAGTGATATCTTTACGGATTTGTTCACCGACTTCAACAATATTTAAGCCGTGAGAATAACCCAGTGCAGCGCCTTCTTTCATCAATGGTTGAACTGCGCGAACAACAGAAGAGTGTTGCTTATCTGGCGTCAGGTTAATTACCAAATCAGCCTGAGGTATTAACTCTTCATAAGTGCCGACTTGAAAACCATTTTCCGTTGCTTTACGCCATGAAGCACGTTTTTCTTCAATGGCCTCTTTACGCAGGGCATAAGTGATATCCAGGCCGGAGTCACGCATATTCAGGCCCTGATTCAGTCCCTGCGCTCCGCAACCGACGATAACCACTTTTTTACCTTTTAAATATCCTGTCTCATCAACAAACTCTTCCCGCGCCATAAAACGACATTTACCTAACTGCGCCAACTGCTGACGCAAATTCAGCGTATTAAAATAATTAGCCATTAGTGACTCCGTTATCATGTTGTGCTCAGCGCTCAGCAATGAAATGCTGCGACTGTTTTTTAGATTTCCCCACCCTGTGGGGTGTTTATATATTTTCAATATATGACATGAAAGCCATTGCTTAAATTGATATATTAACAATACTACATTGCACTTTATGCAATACAGATTATTGGACAGGAAAAGGAGAATAGGCTATGGATATACGCGACCTCAAACTGTTTCTACATCTGGCTGAAAGCTGTCATTTTGGTCGTACAGCAAAAGCAATGCATGTCAGTCCATCCACATTATCTCGCCAGATTCAGCGTATTGAAGATATTTTGGGGCATCCATTATTTTTACGGGATAATCGCACTGTAAAATTGACCTTTGCCGGCGAGCAATTTAAACAATTCGCCCAACAGACACTGTTGCAATACCAGCAACTAAAACACTCATTGAATCAACAAAGCCCATCTCTAAGCGGCGAGTTACGTCTATTTTGTTCGGTCACCGCGGCCTACAGTCACTTACCACAGATCCTAGACCGTTTTCGTGCGGAACATCCTATGGTTGAAATCAAACTCACCACAGGTGATGCCGCAGATGCAGTCAATAAGATACAGTCTAATGATGCCGATTTAGGCATCGCCGGTAAGCCGGAAAAACTACCAGATAATGTCAGCTTCACCAAAATCGGTGAAATCCCACTGGTACTGATTGCGCCTTCCCTCCCTTGCTCTGTACGAGCACTTGTAATACAAAAGTCCCCTGACTGGAATAGCATTCCCTTCATTTTGCCGGAACATGGCCCTTCACGTAAGCGCATTGAGTACTGGTTCCGCCACCATAAAATTACCAACCCATCGATTTACGCTACCGTGTCCGGTCATGAAGCCATTGTTTCTATGGTTGCATTGGGTTGTGGAGTGGCATTAATTCCCAATGTCGTTGTAGAAAATAGCCCTGAACCGGTACGCAATCGCATATCTTTACTGGACAACATCTCTCTAGTAGAACCATTCGAATTGGGTATATGTGTACAGAGAAAACGGCTTAATGAACCCTTGATTAAAGCGTTTTGGGGATTGTTATAACAAACTGGATTAACAGGTCTTTTTATTCATTACAATCCTGATACAACTTATTTTCGGTATTATGCCAACATACTTATAATTTATGTGGCCTAATTCACAAAGAACATAAAAATATAACCATATTGTTCTCATGATAATATGTTTAATATAAGTTATAACCAATCAAAATAATTATATAAAAATATTGGCTCCTCATTAAATTTTTGGTCATTAATTATGTCATTAAAGAAAATACTTTTAATTATATCAAGTAGATAGTAGCTATTTAACGTTAAAAAATTTAGATATTGTTAAGATTGACCAGCAAAAATTGAATATTCCACCAGCAAAAAACAGAGTGGAAAATAATTCTTTTCGCCATGTCATAACGATATTTTCCAATAGTGAAATTATTTTTTACAGATACCAAAGGAGGCGGCTTCATAATAATGATTTAATGGTATTGTGACGATATAGTAACTAATAATAATTATTTAACGAGTTAATATAATTTAATTAAAAAATCACATCAAGTATTCATAATAATTAAATAAAATAATTAATTCAAATACACACAACAATTTAATAAAGGACACCACCATGTTACACAAAATAGACAAATCACCGTATTTTATTAAATTCTATAAATTCCATCTACAAGATCTGGTTTTCTCTTATAATATGCAAACAGAATGGCATCATCATCCTTGTATCCAATTGAGTGTATCACCACATAATTCACTCATGAGGGTTGATACCGAAAATGAATCGAGACAAGTACATGGATTCATTATTTCTTCTAATATTAAACATAGATTACACTCGGAAGGGCAACTCTGCTTTAATCTACTGATAGACCTAGCCAATCCACTATGTCATTTATTACTACATCAAATGAGAGGCTCAGATATAGTATACTTAAATCAAGAATCATCCAGTTTAATAGCAAATTACTTTATTAATTGTTTACAGTCAGAAATCTCTCCAGATATTTTCATCTTAAATAACCTTTTAGGTAAAATAGAAGATTGCCATTGTTATCAGGACAAACGAATCATGAAAGCAGCCTCTCTTATTACTGAATTACCGGTTAAATGTATATCTTCTCGTGAAATATCAAACCAACTCTACTTATCCGAAAGCCGATTCTTACATCTATTTAGAGAAAAAATGGGAACTAATTTCCGTAGTTATCTATTATGGAAACGTCTGCATCATGCTATTGATGAGATACATTCATCAGATTCACTGACTTTATTAGCTTGTAATAGTGGATTTTCAGATGGCGCACACTTCAGTCGTACCTGTATGACGCTATATGGATTAAGGCCCTCTGAATTAAAACATGCCAGTAAGAACAGAATTCAACAAGCACAACAAAAATATTTCAATTTATCATCAACATTAACAGGTCTAAATTTTACAAAGAAAAATATCTGGGTTATGAATAAATAGTATTTTTGATAAATTACCTAAAATAAATAATTTATATTTATAACCATTATTATCAAAGTCAATATGTTAGAGATTCTGTATCATTTTATTCCTAATAGAACATTTACTATATTATGCACTCTTAATGCCTATCCCAATAGGCGTAATTGTTGCAGGCAGTTTGAACACGGACAGCGCGGAAAAACCGGAGCGTACACGTAGTACGTGAGGATTTTGAGCACTGCCCAGGTTCAAAATGACAAATAAAATAGCCCTATGGGATAGGCAGTTAGTAATGATACAGAATTCAGAACAACACCATAAAAACACTACCCAATAAACCCTCAATCCACGACAAATAAAATATACAGAGTAAAATATCACTATTCTGTATTAATCATTCATTTTAATGGTACATGCTCTTTCAGATAATTTTCTACCCATTTAGCGACCCGACAAGTGTCTTTATAAGCCCCTAACATCAGTTCAGAACCACGGCTACTCAACCATTTCCGCCCAACGATAAATAACCCAGGATAAGGGGTTTTCCCACCTTCTGCATGACCATTTTTACAAACGAATCCATTAGCATCCGCAGCACCGGGAAGCGTTAACCATGCCGTATCATCTTTATACCCCAAACACCAGATAACCGTATCCACCTCATATTGATTGCCGGACGAATCACATAATTTATTGTCTTTTATATCAACTAACCTATTCGCTATTTTTATATCCAAAACAGCTAATCGATGGTTTTTCAGATCACCACAAGGGATAGGATTACGCCGCCGCATAATTTTCCCGACTAAACTGTAATAATTGGCAAATAACAGACCGCTTTTACTTAACCACCAAAAGATATCTTTGCCCAATATTCTATTAGGTAAGAGAGGACGGGAGGAACCACAAAATAATGTCACCTTCGCAGTTGCTGCCAAATCTTTAGCAATCTGACGACCACTCGCACCATCACCAACGACAGCAACTCGGCTGCCCGTTTTAATTTGCTTAGGTTCCCGATATTGATCTGCTGTAATTTGTTGTATATCGGTAGAAAACCGCTCAGCAAGCGCCGGAATATCAACTAATTGATTAGCCCCTGTTGCATTAACCAAACAAGGCGCATGAAATACTTTTCCATCTTTTGTTTTAACACGATAGCCATCTGTATCGTGCTTCACCTCAACCACTTCGGTTTGAGTATGTATCGCAAGGTTATGATGTGAAGCATAGCGCTCAAGGTAATCAGCGACTTCATTTTTATCTGGATAACCTTCTTTAATTCCTGGGAACGGTAAGCCATGAAGTTGAGTCATACCGCGTGAAGTGAATAATAGCATATTATCTGGACGCCTGCGCCACACATCACCAATACGTGCCTCCCGCTCTAATATGCAGACATTAATATTCTTAGCCGCAAGGGTAGCAGCTAAACTTAACCCGGCTTGACCGGCACCCACAATTAAGCAATCCATTTTCATCATGCGTACTCGTTTTTTAATTTGGCATTTATTTATATTTTATTTCTATCATTATCCCAATCTTAGGACAATGAAAAAATTTACAAAAGAACATTCAATAGATCAAAAAACAACGAACTTCACAAAAATATAAAAGACAATTAAAAAATTTACTTGAATTAACTGGTCATATTCGCACTAAAGTGAATATTTTGAATAAACCAGCTATTTTTAGCATAATTTTAACAATATTGACAAATCCATATAATGATCAAAGCAATAATATAGCCAATTTATTCAATAAAAATAAATTATTAATGACTATCCTTTTTTCCTACGTAACTTATGCTTTATCGCTATAACTTATAATAAGCAAAGATTAATTTATCTACTCTTTACCCTACCGGAGATGAAAAAATGGAAAATATCAAAAATATATATGACGGTATAAAATCTCGTGGCGGAAATCCGTTGAAGTGGTTAATAGCCGATGTCGACCTTCTCTATAAGCTGTCTAAAGAAGAGCAACAAGAATTAAAAACCTGTTTGCTTAAAGACGCTTTTAATTTCCATTATCATAATAACCCTTACTATAAAGATATTTGTGAAAAACAAGGTATTAAACCAGAAGATATCCAGAACTATAATGACTTAGTTCGCATCCCACTAATACCCGTTGCAACTTATAAATCAGCCGAAAGTCACCGCTTATTAAGCAAGCCATTATCTGAAATCGAACATGAAATGCGCTCAACGGGTACCAGTGGAATTCCTAGCGTTTATCGTCGTTGCCACGATACGATGGATCATACAGTATTGGCTGTCTATTCCAATTATCGCAGTATGTTCAAAGTATCTGGCGGTGCCG
>NZ_JAJAFZ010000057.1:0-29789 GCF_025384895.1 Photorhabdus kayaii | reverse complement strand
GGTATATATACATTTATTTTCCAACCAACTGTCATTGTCAAATTATTTTATTAACTATCTGGATATACCTTCTTATCAGCATTTTTAAACCACAAACTCGGTAAAATCAGGTTTTATTAAACATAATCAGGTTTAATAGTTAAAAAGATGCAGTACACTTGTCACAAAATGGTTTAATCAACTGAGCAATGATGAAAAATAAATACTCCCTGAATGAGGAAGAGATTCACTTATTTCAACAATCGGTAACAGGCACTAAACGCATCAACCAAGATACCGTCTTACATTCTCCCAGAAGAAAAAAAACCAGCTATATTGCCCCTGAACGAATTCAGCAAGAGCAAATTGATGCCAGCTACTATTTTTCTGATGAATTTCAGCCCAACCTTGATACCGAGGGCCCTACGCGTTACGTAAGGGAAGATACAAACCATTATGAATTGAAGAAATTACGTCGAGGTGACTATTCGCCAGAACTGTTTCTTGATTTACACGGATTAACTCAAATGCAGGCCAAACAGGAAATTGGAGCATTGATCGCTGCTTGCCGTCGTGAACATGTCTATTGTGCTTGTATCATGCACGGCCACGGAAAACACATTCTCAAACAGCAAACACCGCTGTGGTTAGCCCAACACCCAGATATCATAGCCTTTCATCAAGCGCCAAAGGAATGGGGAGGTAACGCCGCACTATTGATGCTTATCGAACTTGATGAGCCTTGAGCCAATACGCCGCTGAGTTATTAGGCTTTTGCTACCAATTGAGACGGGCTGACCTGCCAGGCAAGAGTCCCTTTGCCAGTCTGGCTGTTTAAATCCACGCATATCATTGCAGAAGTTGCAAACATCGGTGGTGTTTCTGCCGGACATAGCTCAGCAACTAAGTAGCTGACTAATGGTAAGTGAGAGACAACTAAAACAGCGTTATGACCTTGTTCAGCAAGAAACTGGAGATAACTACTCACTGTAGCCGCATCACCTGACGGCGTTAATCCCAACAACACCTCTTCACCATCCGGCAAAGATAAGGATTTACGAACAATCTGTAACGTTTGTTCAGCGCGAATATAAGGACTCACCAATACGAGATCAATCTGATGCTTTTGCTGTGCTAACCAACAAGCCATTTTTTGCGATTCATCACAACCGCGAGGAGTGAGTTGCCGGGCAGCATCACTAATTGCATCTAAAGCCGCGTCACCATGACGCATAATAAAAATTTGCATAGTCCACCGTATGAATGAGTAAGTGCAGTTATCCTACTTCTGAGTTATACAATAAAAATTGTTTCTACAAAAAACATTTCAGACAGGGTGAACAAGCATTCTACTCAAAACAAAAACAAATAAAATGATTGAACGACAACCCAATAGATATTGTTTGAACCTATAAAGAGATCTTTTTTATTCAAAAACACTTAATATAATTCCGGAGCCCCACGGCGCCGGAATCCATCTTTTCATCAATACAGTACAAGCCACCACTATGGATAAAAACTTTTATTCTGTTCAGCCATTTTTATTAAACATTCACAAGGTACAAATCTGTCTCCATACTGGCTTTCCAGCCTACGCAGAATCTCCACCACTCTGGCACAACCAAGGCTATCAATATAACGGAATGGACCACCAAAGAATGGCGGAAAACCAATACCAAATACCGCCCCAATATCACCATCACGCGGACTTCTGATAATGCCTTCATCCAAGCAACGAACAGCTTCATTAAGCATTAGCATCACACAACGTTGAGCAATTTCTGACGAGAGCATGTGCGACTCAGGTGTTATATTTAGCAAGGTATAAACTGAGCTATCAACTTTTTTGCCTTTCTTACCAAACTGCCAGAATTTTCTGGACCTTGAGGCATATAAATAGAAACCACGGCCATTTTTCCTACCCTTACGACCATCTTTCAGTACAGCATCGAGAGACTCAGGTGCAGCAAAACGCAGACCTAGTTGTTCTACCAGAATCGGCATGATTTTGGTGCCAACATCAATACCTACTTCATCCAATAAATTAATCGGCCCTACCGGAAAACCAAAATTAACCAGTGCTCCATCGATATGGTCGATAGGTTCTCCTGCTACCAGGCAATGCGCGGCTTCACTAATATAAGGGACAAGAATCCGGTTTACATAAAACCCGGCTTTATCACCTACCACGATAGCGGTTTTACCCTGTTTCTTCACCAAAGCAACGGCTGTAGCAATCGTTTTCTCACTGGTCCCTTGATGTGGAATAACTTCCACCAGCGGCATCTTATCCACTGGACTAAAATAATGCAGACCAATAACCTGCTCTGGTCGTTGGGCTTTTTCAGCAATCTGATGGATAGGTAGTGAAGATGTATTAGATGCAAATATGGTTTTTGGTTTAGCATTTGTTTCAATTTCTGCCACCATTTGCTGTTTTAGTGGCAAATCCTCAAACACTGCTTCAACAACAATATCGGTTTGTGCGAAACCACGATAATCTACTGTTCCTGAAATTAGCATCATTTGTTGAGCACGCTCTGCCGGGCGTAGTCGTTTTTGCTTCACCCGCTTGGACAACAAATCCCAAGTATATTTCAATACCTGGCTAATGCCCTTTTCATTAATATCTTTAATCCGCACCGGTAGTTTGCCACGGGTGGCTGTTACATTCGCAATGCCTCCGCCCATCAAACCACCACCTAATATACCAACGCGCTTGATCTCCGCAGGCTTCTCTGATGACCCCGTTTCATTCTTCAACGAAGTTGCAGCAAAAAACAGATTACGTAAAGCAGCAGACTCCCGTGTCATTGCCAGTTCACCAAATGCCACCGCCTCAGCCCGTAAACCCTGGCTCATGCCTTTTTCAAGACCTTCTTTGACAACTTCAATAATTCGTTCAGGTGCAGGATAATGACCACGAGTTTTCGCCAGTGTCTTTTTACGAACGATATTAAACAAAAAGTATCTTCCCACGGGGCCAACTAATAGCCGCTGTTGCCACGGCAAAGGCTTACGCACAGGAATACCTTTTTTGACTTTTTCGATAGCAATGTCTAGCAGAATATCCAACGGCACAGCATCATCCACCAATCCGAGCCGTAATGCCTGTTTCGCCCGTAGCTGTTTACCTGTCAGAATGATATCCAACGCTGAACTAACACCAATAAGCCTTGGCAACCGCTGAGTACCACCAGAGCCGGGTAATAACCCAAGTTGAACTTCCGGTAATCCAAGACGAGTTTTATCATCCTGTGAACATACACGCCAATGACATGCAAGCGCCAATTCCAAACCGCCCCCCAAACAAGCGCCATGAATTGCTGCTACGACAGGCAAGGGGTAATTGGCTATCTGAGAAAATAGTTTCTGACCCTTTTCAGCCAAATCTCGCGCATCTTCTTTGGTCTTACATCCGGCAATCATAGAAATATCAGCACCAGCAATAAACGTATCCGGCTTACCGGAAATCAATATTAATCCTTTAAGACCAGAAGACTGCTGAGCTTGCTTGAAAACATTCAGAAATTGATCAACAAAATCGGCTTTCAGCGTATTTACCTTTTCTCCCGGTACATTAATGGTGATAATGCCGATCTTATCTGGCCTGACATCAAAACTGAAAACAGAAGCAGTTTGGTTTGTACCCGTAGTGATGGGTGCAGCATTATGCTGAGCCTGAGTCATTATTCCACCTCCAATACCATAGCTGTGCCCAACCCGCCAGCAGCACAAGCGGTTGTCAGCCCAAGGCCACCGCCACGACGACGCAACTCATTCAATACCTGCGTCACCATACGAGCTCCTGTTGCTGCAAATGGGTGCCCATAAGCGATTGAACCCCCTAAGACATTAAATTTGTCCATATCGACTTCACCAATTGCCTGAGCACGCCCTAATTTATTACGAGCAAATTCATCACTGGCAAACATTTTCAGGTTTGCTAGTGTCTGAGCCGCAAAAGCTTCATGCATATCGATTAAAGTTAGATCTTTCAGTGTAATACCTGCACGATCGAGCGCTATTGGCGTGGCGTATGACGGCCCTAATAACATATCTTGCCAGACATCAATGGCTGAGAATGCATAGCTACGCAGATAACCAAGCGGTTTTATTCCCAACGCCTTAGCCACTGATTCACTCATCAATATGACCGCCGCTGCACCATCCGTCAGCGGTGTACTGTTTGCAGCAGTGACCGTGCCGTACTTACGGTCAAATGCCGGACGCAGCTTCGCATAAGAGGTCAATACAGAATTTTTACGAATATTATTATCTTCAAGCAATGCTTCACGGTATGGAGGGAAGTGAGCTGTCATGACTTCATCAACCAACAATCCCTGTTCCCAAGCTTTTGCTGCCAGAATATGGGAGCGATGTGCTAATGCATCCTGATCTTCTCGACTGATACGGTAAGTCTTCGCCATCTGTTCCGCGGTATCTCCCATACGCAGACCTGTCGAATATTCCGCTACCGCCGGAGATACAGGCAATAAATCACGAAATTTAAGGCGGCTAAATAACTTAAGACGTTGCGATAGCGTTTTAGCCTTATTCATCTCAACCAGAGTACGAGCCAAGGATTTAGTCACACCAATCGGCAATACAGACGAGGAATCTGCTCCACCAGCAATCCCGATATTCACCGTGCCAGCCATAATGCTTTCAGCCACATTAGCAATCGCCTGGAAACTAGTGGCACATGCACGGGATACACTGTAAGCATCAGTACTCACACTTAACCCAGTACCGAGAACGATTTCACGGGCAATATTCGGCGCTTCAGGCATTTGCACTACTTGCCCAAACACCAGTTGGTCAATCTTTTCAGGGAGTAAACCACTCCTTGTCACAAGTTCGCTGACGACTAATTTACCCAAATCCACAGCCGGTATGTCGTGATACGATGTTGCCTGTTTAGCAAATGGAATGCGTAGCCCACTGACAATGGCGATACGATCACCTTGATGTGTCACTTGTGTTAAAGGACGACTCATAACGGCTCCTGAAAGATTATCGTTAACTGAATCAAATTACTGAAAAAACTCTTCAACCAACCTGGACAGGTCTGACCTGACAGATCATTGTTAGCGTAATGTTTATAAATAGCAAACCTGAATAAACCAAAAATGAGAGGAAGCGCAACTTTAATTTATTTAATAGCTAAATGGTTTCAATGCTTATTCGAACATGTTCGCAAGCTTTTGTGCGAAATTGGCTTATTACATCAGTCATAATTTCATTACTCAAATATTCATAATGAATTTTAATATCTTATCTCTCTTAACTACCGGAAAACTCGTTCTACCTCTTAAAATATATTTATCTGCCGAAATTTGATCTTAAAAAATCATTTTTAAACGTTTTTATTAATATCAAAAATCATTTTTTTGTTAACTGAGTCGCGTTTTTGATATCAACTTGGTAATATTTTAAAAACATCCTTGCAACACCAACTGTTATCAGACCTATACTTCACAACTGGTCTGATTTGTCATTGAGACAAACCGACCCTACAATCCTGCGCTCCTTGCTAAGATAAGTGGCATAGTTAAATAATAAACAAGAGGGTTTTGGTTATGAACCAGAAAAACCTGTTCACCCGTTCAGCATTAGCGGTTGCAGTGGCAATAATTTCATCGAATGCTGGCGCTGCTGGTTTCCAGTTAAATGAATTTTCTACTTCGGCTTTGGGCCGTGCTTTTTCCGGGGAAGGCGTTGTTGCTGATAACGCAACGGTAGGAAGTCGTAACCCAGCAGCAATGACGCTGTTTGATCGCCCATCATTTTCCATTGGTGCTGTCTATATCAACCCTGATGTTGACATTACCGGTAAATCCCCAATAACGGGCAAAAGTACTAACGCTAAAAATATTGCTCCTACCGCTTGGATACCTAACCTACATTTCATTATGCCAATCGATGATCAATGGTTTGTTGGTACTTCGGTCACCACCAATTTCGGCCTGGCAACCAATTTTAGCAATAACTATGAAGCAGGCCCCATCGGCGGTAAAACTGACCTGACAACGTTGAACTTCAATCTGAGCGGTGCTTATCGTCTGAATGATCACTTTAGCTTTGGTTTAGGGCTGAACGCTGTTTATGCGGATGCAAAAATTGTCCGTCATGCAGGTATTCTGTCGCAGAAACTGCGAGGCGCCATAAACCCAACAGATGAAGTTGCTAACCTAGAAGGCAAAGATTGGGGTTATGGCTGGAACGCCGGCATCATGTATGAAGTGGATGAAAATAACCGTTACAGCTTGACTTACCGTTCTAAAGTTAAAATTAAGTTTAAAGACGGTGATTATAAGAATGACGTACCTGTTCAGGTAGGTAAAATGATGGAAAAAGCGGGAGTGCATTTACCTGCTACCGGCGGTCAAACCATTGGCGGTAAATTGGATCTCAAGCTGCCAGATATCTGGGAAGTTTCTGGTTATAACCGTGTAGCACCTAAATGGGCTATCCACTATAGCCTGGCGTATGCAGGGTGGAGTGAGTTTGACGAACTGAAAGGGACTAGCAAAAAAGACGGCTCCGTCCTGTTTAGTAAACATGAAGGCTTCAAAGATGCCTACCGTATCGCTTTAGGTACAACTTATTATCACGATGACAATTGGACATTCCGCACGGGTATCGCCTTTGATGACAGCCCGATCCCTGCAGAAAACCGTTCTATCTCTATTCCAGATCAAGATCGTTTCTGGCTGAGCGCGGGTGCAACTTACGCATTTAACAAAGATGCTTCTGTTGATGTAGGTGTTTCTTATATGCATGGTCAGAAAGTCACTGTCAAAGAGAGATTATCTGAAAACAAATCTGATCCAACTAACGTACCATATGAATTCGAAGCTAAAGGTTCTGCTTGGCTTTACGGTGTGAACTTCAACTACGCATTCTAATAATATGCAGCCCTAAAAAAGGATAGCTCCACTGCTATCCTTTTTTATCTACAAAGTTAACAATCAAATAACGACTATCAATCAATACTATCCAAATCATCCTGTAATGCTTCCGCATTCGGATTTTTCGTGGCTTCCAGCTTACCACCGCTTGCCATAAAATCATGGCTCTGGAAATAAGCCTCACGCATCATCAAATAAGGATCTGATGAGTTCTTCAACAAGCCATCAGAATCCAGTAAACGAGCACGGGTTTCAATACCTTCAAATGCCCACTTGCCGGCTGACATCCAAATAGTCAGATAACTCAGCATTGGATAAGTCATATCCGCCCAATTTCCCCCTTCATCACGTAGGGTGAAACTGCCATAGCCCGGTAATACAACATAAGGACCATATCCCACCTTATAATAGCCTAGGGTACTCCCAAAGCGTTTTGGCTCTTCTTTTGCCAATTTAGGGTTTGCCATCGTTGCAACATCAATCAGCCCCCCCATACCCAAAATGGTATTCAGGAAAAAACGATTAAAATGTTTCATCCCCTGATATGGGTTACCCCGCAAGAAACTGTTTACCATACTAGCCGGCTCTTCGAGATTACTCAGAAAATTACCCAAACCATTTCGAGCGGGCATCGGCACATAATCGTGCCACGCTACCGCGACTGGACGTAAAACATAAGGGTCAAGAACATCATAATTAAAGTTGAACATTGTACGGTTAAAACCTTCCAATGGGTCTGAACGCCCCTGTTCAACAGTATCAGATGAATTAGCACATCCCACGAGTAATACAGCTGTAAGAGCGATTCCGCCCAAACGATACTTCATACATCTCTCCAAATAATAACCTTCTAGATCCGGCAAATCAGTTTGTTGCTCGACTCGCCGATGATCATCAATAATGTAAATATTACTGACAATCCAACTTGAATGGTACTCAATTCAAGCGATCATTAAATAGGCAAACAGTTTATAGCGCCTTATATTATGAATGAAAAGCCGTTATAATAAAGCTACGTCCCCTTAGTTAAATGGATATAACAAGCCCCTCCTAAGGGCTAATTGCTGGTTCGATTCCAGCAGGGGACGCCACCCTAAACTAAACCCACCTAAACAAATCCACTAAAAACCCAATAACAGCAAGCAATCATACTAAATCGAACTAAATTGGAATAAGCTCTAACGCGGGGGTAATAGTCACACTGTATGCATATCAGCGGGAGAATAGTATGAATTGCTGCTGGTCTTCATTGATTAGAATTCATGCCGACACAGAGCCGGCATTGTTTTATTAATTGGTCATCGAATAGATAAAAACTTACTTATTTGGCATTTAGCACTTCGTGTAATTTGCCTTCATCAAGCTGACGACAACGTTTCGCGACCACAATCGTCGCAACACCATTACCAATTAGATTCGTTAAAGCTCTGGCTTCTGACATGAAACGATCTATTCCCAGTATTAATGCCAGCCCTGCTAGTGGTAAATGCCCAACAGCAGAAATTGTCGCAGCTAATACAATAAACCCACTACCTGTTACGCCAGCAGCACCTTTAGAAGATAAAAGTAATACAACCAATAGCGTTATTTGATGCACAATATCCATATGAGTATTTGTTGCTTGAGCAATAAATACCGCAGCCATTGTCAGGTAAATGGAGGTACCATCCAGATTAAAGGAATATCCCGTCGGTATCACCAATCCAACAACAGATTTCTGGCATCCCACTTTCTCCATTTTATCTAACATACGTGGCAATGCAGATTCAGAAGATGATGTTCCCAATACAATCAATAACTCTTCTTTAATGTAATTAATAAACCGGAATATACTAAATCCTGTCGCTTTTGCGATTGTCCCTAAAACAAATATGACAAAAAGAATACAGGTGATATAAAAGCAAACTATTAATTGTCCTAATTGTACCAACGTACCAATACCATATTTACCGATGGTAAATGCCATTGCACCAAAAGCGCCTAAAGGAGCCAATCGCATTATCATATTGATAATACCGAAAATAACATGCGAAAAACCATCAATAATATTAAAGATTGATTTCCCTTTCTCTCCTAAACGATGAAGTGCAAAACCAAATAACACAGCAAATAATAAGACCTGCAAAATATTACCACTGGCAAACGCCCCAATGACACTGGCAGGAATAACATCAAGTAAAAATGCTATTATCCCTTGTTCAGCAGCCTTCTCCGCATATAGGGATACCGCTTTAACATCTAACGTAGAGGGATCAATATTCATCCCAGCGCCAGGCTGCATAACATTGACAACAATTAGCCCAATAATCAAAGCAATTGTGCTAACTATTTCAAAATACACCAGTGCAATAGCACCCGTTTTACCAACAGCTTTCATACTTTCCATACCTGCAATGCCGGTTACAACCGTACAGAAAATAACAGGAGCAATAACCATTTTGATTAATTTAACAAATCCATCACCTAATGGCTTCATTTCTGTACCAAGCTCTGGATAGAAATGCCCCAGAAGTATACCGATAGTTATTGCGAGCAAAACTTGAAAATAAAGACTCTTTAGTAAATTTTTCTTCACTTCTTAATTCCCTAATCCATAGTATAAATCAGATTCTATTTATTCTTATTAGAACGATGTAGTTTTTGTTAAATGTACTTTATACCTTTATTTAATAAAACATAAAGCAAATTTTCATTATTTTTTCACAAAAAATTAAAATTAACACACAATTTTTTAAGATACAGATCACATAAACACACAATCAATAACCTCACTAAGATGATTGAACCAATAATCATCTCACAAGTTATTTAAAACTTTCCATTTAAAAATATTATTTACTCGAATAACGTTTATTTTTCAATCCATTAAGTATTACCATAAAAAAAATTAACAAGTTTTTGATACATGAACATTTTGAGAACGATGTAATCATAAGAGATTATTAACTATAATTGTACAGCCTGGTTGCTTTTTTATAATTTAAGCAACAATATACACAGCATGATATCAATACCTGAAAGAAAACAATTCTCATCATGAAATTAGACAACCCGTTAAATTACCATATGCAGATACCGGAAAATCCGCTCTCTTCTACCCCTGTGGTATTAATCCATGGGTTATTCGGTGATCTCAATAATCTTGGGGTTTTGGCTCGTGATTTGCAGCAATACTATCCCGTCATTCAAGTCGATGTACGCAATCATGGTCTATCTCCACGGGCAAATAACATGGATTACCACGATATGGCACAAGATGTTATTTCCCTGCTGGATCATCTGCAAATTCAGTCCACCCTTATTATTGGTCATTCAATGGGCGGTAAGATCGCGATGGCAATGACCGCATTAGCACCAGAGCGGATAGAAAAAATTATTCTTATTGATATAGCTCCCGTTGCCTATCAGATTCGCCGTCATGACCAAATTTTTACCGCACTGAACAAAGTGACAGAAGCCGGAGTTAAATCCCGTCAAGACGCTGCTAAGATTATGCGAGAAAATATTCAGGAAGAAAGTGTCATTCAGTTTTTACTGAAATCATTCCATCAGGGGGAATGGAAATTCAATTTACCGGTATTAATTAACCAGTATGAAAAGATCATCGGCTGGCAAGAAATCCCTACATGGCCTCGCCCTGCCCTGTTTATTCGTGGCAGCCTCTCCTCTTATGTCCAGGAAGAGTACCGGAATGATATCACCAGACAATTTCCACAAGCCAAAGCTTGGGTTATCGCCGGTTGCGATCACTGGGTTCACGCAGAAAAACCAGACGCAGTGTTAAAGGCAATTCATCGTTTTCTTAATACCAATACGGAATTAATGTAGGAAACCGGTTAATTAGCGATAAAAGTATCAAACTCACTGAACTTCGAAATCGCCGCGGCTATCAAGTGATCATCGCCCTCTCCACCGTTGATGACTGCATGGTAGCCCATCAATATCAGTCTCTCAGCTTACTTATCAATTTTCGGTAATGGCCCCAATTTCACACCTTCTGGATAATATTTCCAGCCATCACGAATACGGATATTTTCATCCCAAGGTAGTTTATATTCACCGTTTGCTAAATCACGCACCCAAGTCAAATAATTAGCTCTCTCTCCTCCAGGTTTACCAACATAACCTCGACAACCAAGATTAAAAATACTGTTCTCTAACGCCCAGTTCTCACGAGCCTTATCCGCCAAACGCGGGAACAGCTCAGCAGTGACAATTTCCCACGGATTACGCTGCCCTTGCTGGATAATGTTACCGTCATAATTACAAATCGTACCTTCACCGAAATAATAAAATACCTCATCGTAGCCTGCCAGATTAACCGATACGGTATACATTAAGTTCTGCCAAGCATTAGTGCGATTAGTCCAGATCCATTGGTCGTTGACTTGGGTAGAATAACCGGAAATACGGATAAAAACGTTACAGCCTTTATAGGCAGCTTCGCGCGCCAATTCTGGAAACATACCATCGTGACAAATACACACCGCCAGCTTTGAACCTTTAGGCCCCTCACAAACCGGCATGCCCAAATTACCCGGCATCCAGGGTTCAATCGGCACCCAAGGCTGCAACTTGCGGTAATGCAATACAATCTCACCGTTGCTGTTAATAATTATCGCAGTATTATAAGGTGGCTGCGACGGATCTTCATTATGTTCCATTACTGAAAACACACCCCAGATATCGTTGCGAATACAAGCTCGACGAAAACAGTCAACTTCTGGACCGTCCAGCGATAATAACATTTCATCATAAGTCCAGATCTTGGTATTTAATCCCTGAGCGGAATATTCAGGAAATACAATAAAATCCAAGTCAGGATAACCGGCTTTAGTTGAATCGATTGTTTTACAGATCTGCTGCACTTGAACCTGAATATCTTCAGGCCCCTTAATAATAGGAACAGGATATTAAATAGCGGCAATTAATAACGCTTCATCCCACGCACTGACACTTCCGGTACTGCCCATAAAGACCTCTGAATGAATAGTAGTTATTAAAATTGAATGACAAGTTTCATCGTTATACAGACAAATAGAACGTTATCTTTACCCGTCGTTAAGCGATTTCACTAATGCATAATAGCGTCTCTTTTGTTCACAAAAATGCGATCTGTAACATTAAATAAGAAAATTAATAACTTTGTAGTAAAGAGTACCGCTATTAATAGTAGGGTTAATTTGTCCTGAATAACTTTGCAAAATAGTCGAACACTTTGAAGGAACTCAATCCGGTTTAAGCGATATGAGGAGTTATAAAAAGATCCCAAACGATCTGTTTGGCCTTTACAACATGTTAACCATCAGCAATCAGTCACCATAAACCTTGTCTATATTTGATTTTATGCTATATATTCGTGATATATAGCAATAATTAAAGAGGTGTGCCATGATATATCAAAGTAAAGTTTTTATGAGCAACCGAACTCAGAATGTGAGGTTACCCGCAGATCTCCGTTATCCCTGATAATGTAAAAGAAGTTACTGTTAGGTCAAGAGGCAAGGAACGAATTATTGCGCCCATACAAAATACATAGGATAGTTTTTTCCTGTCTGATCAATCTGTAACTGACGATTTTTACCTGAACGTCCTGATCAAGTAACAAGTGAAAGAGAATCTTTCGATGATTAAGTATCTGCTCGATACTAATATAGTGATTTTCGCGATAAAAAAGCGCCCTCAATCCATTCCGCCTAAATTCAATAAGAATACAGACCACATGGCTATTTCTACGATCACGTTGGCAGAACTGATTTTTTTGGGGCTGAAAAAAGTGGAAATCCTGAGAGAAATTTGGCAGTTATTAGTCGAATCCGCCCTTTATAATTAACTCTATTTAATAACAAAACCCTAAATCAAGGACAAATCATCAACCCTGTTTGCCAATTCGTTAAGAAAAACCGCCAACCTCAATGATAATAACCACAAAAATACTTAATATTATCAATAAATTACATGTCACAACATGATTTAACCAATAAAAAACTTTACATTTCTATACGTATAATGTATGAATATTCAAGATGGAATTGGGCAAATAGTGAGAGGAATCATGATCTTTTAATAAATAAAAGGCAATATCCGCTGCTTTTATTTCTTTCTTATTTATCCCATTCCAAATTGTTGCAATATAGATCTGTAGAACAATATGATTAGTTATTGGCATACCATGTTGTTGTGTAATGCTTTAGCTTTTTCAATTGACATTATATGCAATGAATAAGGAAAATCACCATGTTGGCATCAAATTTATTTAATGGTTATATTGGCTCCAACCTATGTTACCACCTTGAGAAAGAAGGTATATTTGAATTATTCGGAAGCAACTCTTCATTCGATAAGTCTATTCTGAAAGAAAAAAATTTTGACAACCGAAAAATAAAAATAATTGAATCCCTTATTTCATTCTCAACAAAATTTGGTTTTTTTGTTGATTCTGATGAAGGGAAAATTAGCCTGACTCCATTAGGCATGGATATGAGGAAAAATGTTGGATTTTTCACTTGGTCTATAGGTGGCTATGGGAATTTCATGCGAAACTTTACAGACCTCAAAGATGAGAAAAATAATTCATTATATAGTCTGATTGATGGAGCTAACGTAGCGTTAGGATCTCGGCAAGCAAATCGTGAATACATGTGGAATACAATAATTAAGGAATTAAAAAGACTAAATATAAGTAAAATAGTAGATTTAGGTTGTGGTGCAGCTGGAGCTTTAATCGACATTTGTAAGATTTTTAACAAAGTAACGGGCTTAGGTATTGATATAAGCCATAAAGCTATTGAAGCTGCTGAAATTAATATAAGAAATAATTCTATGGATGACAGAATTTGTGTGGTTAATCAGAACGTAATGGAAGCTACCGATGATGCTTCATTAATAGCCACATTCGAAACTGTTGATACAGTAATTTCCTTCATGATGCTGCATGATTTGTTTAACATCAAAGATCCTGTGGACGTTCTTCGAACATTACAAAAGACTTTCCCAAAAGCAAAAAGATTTCTCCTGGCAGATACCTTTATGTCAGATGAAAATACAATCACCAAAGAAACTCCCATATTTACTTATGGTTTTGAATTCGTGCATCACTTTATGAATATAAGGATTTACAAGAAAGAAGAGTACATAGATTTCTTCTCCAAAGCTGGTTTTGAAATTGAAAAAATTCAATATTTGAATGTTCCTAACACTTACCTTTTCACTCTGAAGTGAGGCTTATATGGATTTTTATAATTGCGCACAAAATCTACCGGTAATGAAATCTGTCGTAGGTCATGAGAACAAGGTTCCCTTCTTTATAACTAAAGAAATGTTCGGGGGTGTACCTTTCGAGCTTGCAGGCGGCGATATATCAGAGTTAGTGAATAAACCTGTCGCCGCATTACACAAACATGAAGTTGATGAAATATATTTCCTAATTTCTCCTGAGCCAAACGAAGCTGTCATTGATGTAACAATAAATGGAGAAACAAAGACATACTCCTCTCCTAGTGTTATTCATGTACCAGCTGGAATAGAGCATCAATTCATTACAAGAAAGGCTAGTAAGGGATGTTACTGCTTTGGCATATTATATGGTTCCAAGGAGGTTTGAAATGAATAAAAATATGGATTTCAACACCAGTGATACCCATATATCTCATCGACTACATTTGAACGAAAGTGATAGCAATAACTTACTTAATCTTAATCATGTTTTTTTAAATGAATTTAAAAAGATTAGTATCCATCCAGATCCAGGAAATACAGATCTAAAAAACAAAATATCCTATCACTGTAGAGTTTCACCTGATATGGTGGTTTTAGGAAATGGTATAGATGAAATAATTCTTCTCTTAAGTTTAACTTTTTTAAAAAACAAAAAGACTATATTGACCAGTGAGGCCACATTTCCCGGTTATGAGACATCAGCAAAAATTGTCGGGGGAAATGTTATATACGTTCCTTTAAATGATATGAGGTGTAGTATTGATAATTATCAGAAAAATATTGCTAGCGATGTTATTCTTGCTTATTTATGCAACCCTCACAATCCGACTGGAAGTATAGTAAGCGTAGATGAAGTTATCAATTTCATTGAGATAATGAATGATAAAAGAGTTATCCCCATCATTGATGAGGCTTATATTCAATTTTCTGATGAAAATAAGAACTCTATTCTAAAATATATAGCGAATGGTGGAAGGGCTATTGTGTTGCGGACTTTTTCCAAAGCATATGGCCTTGCTGGATTACGGGTGGGTTTTGCGGTAGGCCCTAAAGATTTAATTCATGCTGTCTCCTTAACTGCTCTCGCCTTGCCATTTAGAATAAACCGTTTCGCTCAAAGGATGGCTTCTGAAGTTCTTGCCAGTGATATTTTATCCATCAATGTAAGAACAGTGAAAAAGTTAATATCCACTATTGAATTATCATTTAGTAAGTCTGAGGTGACATATATACCATCCTCTACTAACTTTGTATGTTTTAAACCCCCTATGGGAAATACTGATTTTCTTATAAAGGCAGAAAAATTTGGAGTTATGGTTCGTGATTGTGGTCTTTTTGGACTCCCAGGTTGGATACGAGCGTCAGTAAGCAATAAAAAAGATGTCGATTGCCTTTTATTTTTATTAGATATTACTTCTTGTGAAGAAAACCAATCTGGTGATGTGAATGAATAGCAGAATTAACTTCAAATCATATCAGCAAGTTTTAATTACTGCCTTCCCTTTTATTTTGCTTATGCTTTCACAAAGCTTAAATAGCATTATTGATATGTTCATTGTAGGTAAGATCGGCATGAATGCCATCGCCGCTGTTGGTCTTTGCGGATTTATTTTCTCGATAATGACCAGTTGTGTAACTGGTATAACCATAAGCGTTCAAACTGTAGTTGGTAAGAGCATTGGTGCTGGAAAAATAAATCAAGGTATTAATGCGCTTCATAGTGCAATATTTGTTGCTATAGTTTTAGGTATATCAATCATAGGTTTAGGTTTTTTTATCCCAAAATTCATAACACTGTTTATTCATGATGAAGTTTTAGCTTCTAACTGTATAACTTACCTTCAAGCTCTAGTGTTAGGTGCTCCAGCTATAGGGATTGTCAGGGCTTTTCGAGGTTACTATGGCGGGATCGGTGAGAATAAAATGAGTGTATTAATAATCTTCTCTACTTATTTTTTTAATTTCTTAATAGGTTTTACACTCGTTTCCTTAGGGTATGGAATCAGAGGTGCTGGATTGGGAACATGTTGTGCTTTTTATATAGGTGCCTGCTTGTTTTATTTCAGTGGATATTTTATAGATTCTAAATATCGTTTTTTTAAAGTTACTAAAATTTTTGAACAGATCGGTGAGATATCAAAACTTTCTTTCTATGCAGGTATACAGCAACTCTTCTTTTCGGGTGGGTTTGCAGTCATGTTCATTATTGCTAGCCAAATGAATTCTTCCGCTTTGGCAGTGATAACAGTTCTCAATAATCTTATGCTGCTAAGCATCACACCGTTAATCGGAATGGGAATGGCTTCTGCGGTTTATGTGAGTCGATCTCTTGGAGCAAATAAATATAAGGATGCTAAATCGTGGGGTAATATTGCAGTAAAGTTAGGCTTTGGAATATTCACTATTCAACTCTTCATTTTGATAAATCCACATTACATTATGGGTTTATTCATAAAAGATAATTTTATAGTAAATAATTATATAGGATTGTTTAAAATAACGGTATTGTTTGTTTTTTCTGAGGTTTTTGCTCAAATATTAAAATTCTCTATGTTTGGAGCAGGTTTCAACCGGCAGTTGACAATGGTTACTGTGCCATTGCAGTGGTTTTTTTTCATACCGTTAGCTATTTATCTTTGTCTTTTCAAAAATCATGGCATTGAAATACTATGGTTTTCGTTTCTCGTGTATCGTTTAATTGAATCAATATTCATGCTGATTATTTGGTTAAAAGAAAGTTGGGTTCCTGCTAAGTTTCCTAAATCCGCTGACTGCTAAGGTGTGTATAAGATGAATTTTCTTATTATTGATTTTGAATCCTCTAATTCTAACCCTGTAAGTGAATGGTATAAAGATCACAATTGCTATTTAATTACCTCTATCGAATCATTAAGGCTAATGAGCAATGAAGTGATTTCATCGTTTAAGAAAGTTGTTGGTATTGAAAGTTTACATCCAGATAATGATGACCTTATTTTTTATCATGCAGAAAAGTTGAGAAAAGAAACGGTCTTTGATTACGTTATAGGGGTCAGAGAGTTTGACTTATTACCCGCTGCTTACATAAGAGATAAATGGGGTCTGCCAGGTGCAAGTGTCGAGGCAATAGAAGCATATAGAGACAAAGGTGTGATGAAAAAGATTTTGGAAAGAAATAATGTTTCCATCCCTAAGTTTTCATTGATAAAAAATGCTCTAGATGTTATCAAATTCATTGAGGAGCATGATTATCCCGTCATACTCAAACCACGAACTTCTAAACGTGCACGAGGCATTTCAATACTGAAAAATGACAATGATCTCCATAATTCTTTATATATTGGATTAAAGAAAAATTCCGAAGAGATAATTAATATGATAGTCGAGGAATTTGTTGATAGCCCAATGTATCATGTTGATGGAGTTGTCTTAAATAATCAGATAAGATTTATTTGGCCTTCATTATATGTGTCAAATTGCATGGACTTTCAGGATGGAAACTATATTTCAAGTTGTTTGTTATTACCTGAGGATAAACTGTTTGATAGAATAATAAAATATGTAAGAAAATGTATTGGGGCACTTCCTTCACCTGTGAATTTTGCTTTTCATGCAGAAGTTTTCCTATGTTCTGACGGAAGTTTTAAATTATGCGAAATCGCTGCTCGTGCAGGCGGTGGGCCAGTAATGACTGCGATAGAAAATATATTTGGCATCAACCCACAAGAGATTGCATTTAATGCTTACATTGGTAATGTGTCAAATGAACAGCTTGACTCTATCAATATTAGGCCAAGCTCAATTTGCGGATGGATAATTATACCAAATAAATTAACCAACTCTTATATTTATAATATTCCTGAATCTTGCCCTTTCCCTCAAGTTACAAGCTATAAAACTTTTGCTAGGGATGGAGATTATTTTTCTGACGAGCGCCAAGTTATAGCTGAAATCACTATAACTTCATCAACTTCGAATGAAGTTAAAAACCTCATCGCCGAGATTATGGAATGGTTCTATAGCCAAATTAATTTTAAAACAGTTAATTAAGTTGACCTGAGGTTTGTTTAAGAAGGGAACTAAGAGCCTATCCCAATAGGCATAATTGTAAAGTGCGGTCAAAAGCTAATGCTTTTGTCTGAGCACTGCCCAAGTTCGCTCTTTATGGCAAAGAAGGGCAAATAAAATAGTCCTATTAGGATAGGCAGTAAGTGCCTGAGGCTTGATCAAAGTTTCTGCTCAAGAAAACAGAATCGTAGAAATCCTCAGGCATGTATAATCTAGAAGAACTTTACTGCAACATCGATGATTTTTGCCAACAATTTACCGAAAAAGCCGAGCCTGAATTTACGCAATACTAAAATTGCTGCTGTTAAACAAATTTCCCCTTACCAATCGTGACATCGGTCCACGCCGTTGCGATAGCCACTTTCGCCTGACTGTCCAAACCCGCAATAAAACCATTATCACCCACTGCCGGAGCAAAGCCACTCATTGCCTGGATCAGGGAATCCACGGCATTATCTGACAGTGCCGTAAATTCACGTTCGCCTGATGCCTCCTCATCGCTCATCCAAGCCACCAATTTGGCGCGATTGCCATTAAAGTAATCATTAAAGGTAACCGAACCTACCGATTCAAATTTCCCCTGAGCGGTGGTGTCCTGAGTATGGCGATTCACTGACAGCACCAGATCATACCCGCTACGCTGAAACCACAGGTTTCGCCAGTCAACACCGTTAAACAAGATCATATCTTCTGCGTTAATATCGCTCACTCGGTTATCAATCACTTCTTCGCTGACCACAAAGCTATCCACACCTGCACCGCCCCGGAAATTGTTCTGATACCCGCCTAACACCAGCAGATCCTGACCTTCACCGCCATCAAACTGGCTGAACTTCGAAATAGCGGCGGCTATCAGATGATCATCACCTTCGCCACCCTTAATCACCGCATGGTAGCCCATCAGCTTAATCGCATCATTGCCGGAGTAACCATCAATCCGGTTGTCATTACCAAATACTCTGGCAAAATCGTCGCCTCCTCCCAGTTCGGCCTGATTATTATTGCCGATGATCACCGTATAATCCTGACCTTCCCCAGTATCCACCCGGTTATAGTTGCCGGAGGTGACAACGTAATCCTGCCCGTTACCCGCATCAATAAAACCGCCTTCACCAAAGACAAATGTCTGGTCATTGCCTTCCCCCATAAAGACATGGTTAATCCGCCCGGCCACCACTGCGGTATCATCCCCCTTACCGCCAAACATCCAGTTTTCACGCCCCATCAGGACGCCCAAGTCATTGCCTTCACCACCTGAAAAAATATTGGAGGTACCTAGCGAGTAATAGACATCACTACCACGACCACCCCAGAAATTATTGTTATCGCCCAGATAGGCACCAAGATCTTTACCGTCACCGCCCCAGTTGAAGTTATAGTTCCCCAACGATACGTGGATATCGCCATCCCCTTGCAGATGACCGCTGCTACGCAGGAAATCAAACGTTTTTTCTTCCATATTAAGCAGATCTGTCGTCAGGTTTTCTTTCAGGTTAACCACTAACGATTTCATCTCTCGCTGCTTCTCTTCGCTGAACATCGTCGCAAACAGATTAGGTAAGTTAAGCGCATTAAAACCAAATGCAGGTTTGGGTTTATTATTGGTCTGAGCATTTTCTCCATTGATACTCACCGAAGATCCTGATTCCTGACGCTCATTGGGCGCTTTCTCTTTCAAACCATGGCTCTCCGCAAATGACCTGACACCCTCCTCGCCCATATCAATACCCGCCTCCAGGCTATCAAGTAACTTTTCTGGATTGGTGAAAGTTTGCAGTTGATCACCACTAAATTCCCCTATCACTTCCAACATCTCTTGCAGAATTGCCTCACCATCAACCGATTCACCTGTATAGGAAATAATTTTCCCCTCTGCGGTGTAGTTCACGCCAAAAATATCCGCTAAGGTGGTGTCTGCATTTATACTCGCTAATCGGCCAATCAGTTTATTCTTGAGCTGACGCGGCAAGTCCTGTGGATTATAGGTAAAGGTGGTCTTCGCCATGCCCGTGGCTGAATATTGTTGCGTCATCAGACCAAACAATGAACCCAGATTGGTATCCAAAATCGACTGAATATGGTCACCGAACATCAGGTTCCAGTTACCGGTTGTCACCTGAATATCAGCGCCACGCCCGCCAACAGCAAAGTTGAAAGCCAGTTTCCGATTGGCCTGACGAAACTGATCCATGCGACTTATTTTGCCCATATCAGCACCCTCACCATGTTCCCCTAGCCACTGATTAAACTTCTTGTTCAGAGTTAATTCGGCATCGTATTTCAAACCACGGCTGCTACGTTCATGTTGCGAATCCAGATCAGTCAATGTGTTGTAGTCCACATTGCTGGTTTGGTCCAAACCTGACATATCCTCCACAAATCTCTTCGCACCAGCGATGGTCCACTGTTGATCTTGCGCCACCAACCAATCTTGATCCGCACTGGAACCGGCAATCCCTTGCAGTACGTGAGCAATACGCGCAGCACCATCAAACGGATTAACCAACGGCGGCGTTGGAATGTATTTATCCACCATCACAATCAGGTCATTACTACGGCCCTGATTAAAACTGACATTACGATTACCGATAAACATTTGCGCCCCTTCAAGCGCCTGGTAGCCTGCAATATCGAAGCTCTGTTTACTGTCACCATTACCGATGTGTACCATCACATTGTTATCACCGAAGGCCAGTGATTTAAAACCACCGCTACCCACTTTGATACCAACGTTCGAGGTTCCCCAATTGAGTGCGGTAAACTCCCCATCTCCCACATTCACTTGGATATTACCGGAGTAACTGAGCTGATTATTCGCTTTCTCATTGGCATCAATTTGAATCGTATTTTTACGTTTGTTTGGTTTAACAAATTGTTCAACGTTACCCGCGATCGCTCCTTTAATAACGGTATCAGCTTCGGTATGTCCTACCCTGGAGAAGTTAATATCACTTTCGGCAATACCACGGCGAACTAGCTCGGTATGCGTGATCAACTCATTTTGGTTATTCCAACTCAATACGATTTTATTATCAGACAAATTGTTAACCCATTGGTTATTTTGATCACGGGTAAATTTGCGTCCACTGGCATCAACAGCCACTTCACTACTGCGAGCGGAAACATCACTGCGAATGCCTTGCTTATCTAACACAGTAATAAAACGACGAGCAAAGCCATCCCGTTTGTCATCACTTATCAAAGAACAGCCCACAATACTGATGTGATCAGGTTTGTGAGTTATGCTTTTACCCTGATTAACGTCCTGATAAAACCGCGTTAATCTGGTCGCCAATTCATCAGCGGTGTAACCACTCAGACGAATGTTATTTTGTTCCGACGTCTCACGGCCATGACCGACAATCTGCCAACGTAACTTACCGGATAATCTGGCAAGATCGCCATAAACCACACGATATTTACCACTAGAGTCAAGTTGAACCACTACGCTAGAATCTGAATGTTTACCCGCCAGATTGGCCGCGGCTTTAGCGACAATCGGATCATCCTCCATTTGGATAATCATCTGACCATCAAAGCGAGTTTCACGGCCATCAGCTTGTGGCATCACCGTCTCTATTTGCCAGTCACCGAGTGGCCTGCTCATTTTCTGATCCTGATGAGGATCGCCGATGATAGTAGGATCTGGCCTCTTATTCTTACCCGATAACCCATCTAACTCTTCCACCGCAGGGCGACTTTGTGGCTTCACCCTGGCATGTTTTTGATAGAATTCCCCAGTTTCTTGGAACGCGTTATCCAGCGCCTGACTTATCCACACTTTGCCTTCTTCACCGGCAATATCCACCAGCTCCCTATAATTGGTAGTGTAGCTATTTAGCAACTGCTTGCGTTGTTCATCACCGGTTACCTGTAGTGCCTGATAAACCGCCAGACTTTCGTTGACAGAATGACCACCATCAAATACCAGAAACGCCAGCGTGTTGAGATAGCTCTGTCTGGCCGAGAAAGTAGGCTGTTCACTAGCAATATAGTTATTGAGGTGAACCATGATATTGGTCGAGCCAGAAGCCCCCGTTACCACAGAGTGGCCTTGCGCTAACGCATTATGCTCAAATCTCGTTTCCTGTCCGGGGACCAAAATTCGACCCGCAGCAACCTTTCTGCCATATAAAAAGTCATCATACTTGTTATTGGCAGGCTGGTAGGGCAACGCCGTACCATAATCTTTGGTCTGCTTTTCGGTTACTTCAACTTCATACGTGATATCAGCCCCGCTAGTCAGTTGACTACTGGTCGAACGGGCCTTGGTGATAACCTCCTCATAGAAGCGATCCCCTTTCACCTTCCACTCCGCACGCTCCATCCCCATTCCTGGGGTAATGGCCATTTTTACTGCCAGAAATGGTACCTTAATCACAGCAAAACCATCATTAACCTGAGTCATCATGGTTTTGAAATTGGCAAAAGTCGGTTTGTCCAGGAACGTTGTCAATTCAGGCACTCGACTAAACCAGGGACGAAAGTCCTTATTAATGGCCCTGGCAAAACCGGCCATCTTTTTAGCAATAATCTTTTCACGCTCGGCGACATCAGGATAAAAACCCCCTATCCACTGTTCAAATTTCTCTACCAAAAATTGTCCTGTCTGCCTGGAAGTGGTCATGGCATCCTGTGGCGCTGTTTTCACCAATTCATGGGCCAATTCAGAATCAAAATGGCGGCTAAACAGGTTATCAATATATTGTCCAGTCGCCTTTTCCTTACGGGCATCAGCCAGTAACTGCTGAGCTAGCATGTGTAATTCAGGATGTGCCTGCAACTGGGCAACCGCATCCTCAAATAGCTTAATGGTTTCCCGTCGTGTTACCTGTCCGCTAAGCCAAAGGTTTTTGGCTCGTTCAACTAACGGCATACCTTCGGGAATCGCTTCTTGTTGCAATCGGCTAACGAAAACGATGAAGCTTTCACTTTCAGTTTTAGGCGCTTCCCGTTCCGCCGCAGAGTTAATCTGGGTCAATGGCTTGATTTGTAAATCAGTAAGACGATTAATTTCGCTTTGAGCGATATCACCTTTCAAACCTACCACCCGCCCGAAGCCATCAAAGGATACCTGTTGGTCAAACCGTGCAACATGGTCAGGCGATAAGCTAACGCCTAAAATCCCGGCTGATTCAGCTCTTTTTGCTTGAAGGTAGGCAACCAATTCTCCCATCTCAAAACGCAGGCTTTTGACTAATCGGCCACGCTTGGCAAATTCATTGGGATTACGCTGTTGCCAATGAGCAAGCGCTTGCTCAAGCTGCAACACATGCTGCTCATCAGGTTGTTCAACCGCATTGTTGAAAGCCTGACGCATGGCCGCCAGCGCCTTACTGGGCCGATCGGTATTTATCTGACCAAGATATCTTTTCGTCGAATCAATAAACCGTTTGTCACCCTGACTCAGCAAGAAAGGCTCAAACTCTCTCAGGATGGAAGAATGAGATTTAAGGCTATCTCCACCAGCCGTTTGCCCCAATCCTTGCAAATTGATACCCGAAATGACAGGTGCTTTTTTGGTTAACTTTCCAGGTTGATTCGAGATAGGTTCCACAACCCTATCGGATGACGTTCCGGTAAACAGGGAAATGATCGAAGCACCAACATTTTCTGCGCGAATACTCCTGTTGATCTGTAGCCGATTAATCGCCTGTTGCGCACTACTCAATGCCGCCAAATCTGTAGCTGTTAGCGTTAGATCTTCACTGTTCCAGCCATTAGCTTCCGTTTTAGATTCAGGATTGATATGACTTTTCGGTTTCACTACGTCGATTGGTATATACGCTTTTCCAGACAAGCCACTGCCGGTCGCTCCGCTACGATCGGGTTTTGCATCACCAGCCTGTTTCGCACCTTTTGCATCAGCCTGTACCTGAGCGGCTTTATTTTTCGCTACCGAACTATCATGTTCACCGCGTTGTTTCGCTTCTTCATACACGGCATAGGCATCACTTTCCGCTTTTACTGCCCGCAGATGTTGTAAATCTGCTTCTTTCTGTCTTGATTTCGCGCTTGTACGCGCATCTTCAATATTGTCGTCTGCGTTCTTGATATTCTGATAACCTTGCTTTAAACCTGCTTCTGATTTGCCAATTGCATTTTTTACTTGTTGTTGGTTATCAATAAGGCTCGGCTGTAAACCCGCTAATTTTTTCTGTGAAATAAATTTAGTGTCATCTAATTTCTCCTGAGTACGGTCCAAATATCCCGCAGCAAACCGGTCACGCCACTCATCACCCGATTGACCAGCGTAATTCCCATAGCCATTAAGCGCATCCAGACGTTGAGTCATGGAGAACAGTTCCTTCATTACTGCTCGCTCTTCTCCACTTATTGCATCACGCTGTACTTGTCCATTGGTCTTCAGCGCATTTTGATCCGTTGATTCCAATTGGAATTGTGATTTTGAAATTATTTTCAGTTGATCATCCCGCTCTTGTTCCAGAATACGGCGATTTTCCTCTGCTTTCTCTTTATCACTTAACGCATTTTGCGCAGCTCCGTCCTGTTTTGCATGTTTAATAACAGCGTCAGCTTGTGATGATGATTCACTCTGAGTCGAATCAACCTTGTCTCCAATATGCAAGGCATTCTGGATAGCCTCAGTATCAGGAGTCTCCACCTGTGTTACCGTGCCACTTAATTTATCACGCAGATCCGAACCAACTTTATCAATGGCATTCATCTGGAAACCATCAATAGCAGAAACTTCGGTTAAACTAATCGCCCCTCGGCCCTTAAGGGTTCCAGAAGTATTCTCCTCATTACCGTGAATCAGATAGTTAATCGCGTAGCTACCTTCCACATTTAACACAGTCTGTTTAATATTTTTAAACAGTAAGGGGAGGTTATTACTTTGCGTGTCGCTTTCTGCAATAGAAAGCGTGTAGAAATCACCATTACCCACCTTAATCGCCACATTATTACGTGCATAAGAAGCGTTAATCCCCAAGCCATCACCAACATGAATATTGGCATTGCCTTTACCTTTCATGATCGCAACATTGAGACCATGCCCGACTTTAGTATTAACGTTATATTCACCCCACACGGTGTTAACGGAAACACCATCCCCCACGTTGGTATTGACATTAAAATCGCCATGCGTCGCGGTGACACTTAAACCATTCCCCACCGTAGTCGTGATATTGGCTCTGCCTTTTGCCACAGTAACCTGCATACCGTCACCCACTTTAGTGACAATATTTCCTTTACTCCACAAGGCATTAAAGCTGTCACCGTTACCGACCTGAGTCACAATGTTGGCATCAGCTTTGGCAAGCACGACATTGCGCCCATCACCGACCTTGGTAATCACATTAGATTTGCCCCAAGCGCCGGTATAATCATCACCTTGCCCCACATGGGTAATGATATTGGCATCACCTTGAACAACCGTGATTTCCTGCGCATTACCCACTTTGGTAATGATATTCGCTTTACCTTTCGCGAAGTTATAACGGTTGCCATCACCAACCTGAGTCAGGATATTAGCATCCCCCCAAACAGCATTAACGCCGATACCACTCCCCACTTTGGTAATGATATTGGCTTTCCCTTTGGCGAACCCCACCGTCACGCCATGGCCAACATGGGTCATGATGTTACCCACATCGGAAATAAGTAAACCGACTGTTGTCCCGTCCCCTACCTTCGTTAGAATATTGCCCTTACCGAATAACACGGCAGCAGTAGTTGATGATCCCTTATGAGTGATGACATTCGCCTCCGCCGCCGCAACCACCCCCATAAAATCATCACCCACTTTGGTGACAATATTTGCCTCTCCTAACGCTAAAACCCCCGTTAAGCCATTGCCGGAATGCGTCATGATATTGGCTCGACCAAACATTGCCGCCAATGTTGTACCATCACCAACCCTGGTCATTACATTCAGCTCGCCGGCAAACAAGCCAATACTGGTGCCATTACCTACATGCGAATAGATATTGGCCTCACCAATCATCAAACCGAGCGCCAAATCATTGCCCGCTTTCGTCAGAATATTGCCCTGCCCGATCATCGCGGCAAAGGTTGAGCCATGACCAATATGGGTCATCACATTAGCCTCACCGATCATGGCTGCCAGCGTCATGCCGTTACCCACTTTGGTGGCGATATTGCCTTTCGCCAACATCAAGGCAACACTCATTTCATCACCAATGTGAGTAAACACATTGCCGGCAGCGATCATCAATGCCAGCGCCTTACCATCCCCCACTCTGGTAAAAACATTCCCCAAGCCTCCCATCAACCCCCATGCATCACCGCGACCAACATAGGTAAAGATATTGCCCTCGCCAATCATGGCCGCAATCGCAGTTCCATTACCCACTTTGGTAAAGACATTGCCTGCGGCTCCCATAACGCCCAGAGTCTGATTGCCACCGACATGAGTCAGCACATTGCCTATGCCAAGCATGATACCCGTGGTGTCACCGTTTTCGATTTTGGTCAAGATATTAGCGCCACCTAACATCACCCCCGTCATATTTCCATTGCCAATGTGAGTAAACACATTGGCGCCACCACCCATCAGCGCAATAGCACTTCCTCTGCCCTTTTTCGTCAGAATATTGGCGCCGCCTAATGCAACCGCCGTAGTGCCTGATATTTCATCATCGTTGAGATGCGTGATAATGTTCGCGCCACCAAGCATACCGGCAACCAAATCACCGGCACCAAGCTTAGTCAGCACATTAGCGCCACCCACCAGTACCGAGGAAACCTTCCCTTTACCTGTTTGGGTCATCACATTAAAACCGCCGGCACCTAACCAATTAGCGTTAGCATTACCTATTTGGCTATGGGTGTTGTACCCCCCAAACATGATAACTCGGCTATCGCCATTACCTTGATGAATCGAAATATTACCCATTGCCAAAAGATGAGCCAGATACCGCCCATCACCGATTCGAACCAATACGTTTGCCGCACCGCCAGCGTAAACATCCATTTCTCCACGCTGGCTTTGATGAACCAATACGTTTGCCAGACCTGCGCCCCGGAATGTCAGATTGCCCTGTTCCCCACGTTTCACAATCACATTGGCAGCACCAGCGCCTTCAAAATTGACATTGCCGCGTGTGACGCTGGAAGTAATGACATTACCGCCCCCCATGCCCTTGAAATTAATGTCACCGGCGCTGTCACCCATATCGGCGGATAATTTCACCAACTCCTGATGACTGTACTCTTCGGTATGTGCTAAGTGCTCAGAAACACGGCATACTGAATTCACTTTATATTGCAGATTAGTTAGCAAATATCCGCCTATATCCATTGAGCGATAACCATTTTTGAATGAAAAATCTTCATCAGCCAGATTACCGGTATGATCACCCGCTTTGTACCACGCACTGGCATAATATTGCAGCGCGCCGGTTTCAGGATTATTCGCCAATTCAACCATCACCACTTTGGTATATGACTCAACATACTTGGCATAAATATAAGTGTTCGGTTGACTGTTCGATTTCACCGCTGAAACATCTAATATCAAACCACCAGAATGGATTGCATGCCCATGCATCTTGGCATCAATTAACGTGATATCTCCTGCTCGGGCATTGGTTCCACCGGCATAAGTCACCCACTGGTTCTCCTGCAAATCTTCTTCAACAGTATGTTGAATAATAACGGGGTGATGATGCTCGAAGATTAAATTAGAGAGACGGTAACCATTATTGAAGCCTATATCAGTAAATCCATTGCTTGAAGAGATATTCTCCGTAGCAAGATTCTTAAGATGATTTCCCTGTTTGTACCAAGAAGTGGCGTAATAATTGAGCTTACCGGTTTCAGGATCATTTCGGAGTTGGACTTTACTAATCTTAGTGTACATTTCATCGGCAAATGCAAAGAGATAAGTGTTAGGCTCGATAATTGATTTAATACCTGTTACTTGTTTGGATTGCTGAATCCAACTTCCTCCCATTGTCGCTGTCGTTAACACAATCTCTTCGGCTTTAGCATATTCCAGAGTACCATCACGAGAACCGCTATCTGCGCCGATTCTTGATATTTCATTGTAAGCACCGGCACCATCGAAAGTAATATCACCATGTGCGACATCAGAATAGATCCGGTTATAACCCCCTGCCCCTTCAAATTCGATATTACCGTGCGTCTGTCCATATTGATCTTGACTTTGGTGCAAACGCTCAATACGGTTTGATGCCCCGGCGCCATGCAAAATAATATTGCCTTCTTTACCTTTACGTATAATGTGGTTATCAGCTCCGGCACCTGTGAAATTAATATTGCCACTTTCAACCCACGAACTGATACTATTCGCTGCTCCCCCACCGTCAAATTTCACATCACCGTGGCTTTTCTCATAGTGATCATACCAAATACGGTCAATTTTATTACCGGCACCAGCGCCGGCAAAATTTAAATTACCTTGATTCGTTTCATGCCATAATTCGTTATAACCACCAACACCGTTAAAAGTCACATTACCGGATTGTCCTTTGCGATTCAGGCCATTATAAGCCGCTGCTCCTGAGAAATTGAGATCACCGTGGTCACCCCGATGATCCATAAAAACACCCCCTGCCGCACCAGTAAATGAAATATTACCATTACCACTTTTATCAATACCCGAATAACCCGCAGCGCCATGTACAGCCAGATTACCTTCCTTATCCACTACTTTTAAATATCCGGCGCTACCATCGACTACCTTGTTGCCAGAATCGGCATAAACTGTTGCTCCAATTGACCCGAGGATAATACGATCATCTCCTCCTTTGGCATAAATAACCCCTCCGACACCAATGGCAACAATATTATTGCCATCATCATCATCGTAATATTTTCCAGTAAAGAAATATTCTGTACTGCGGTTTGATGATTTTCCCATAAACAATCCCTTAATTTAAACTGAGGTTAAATAGAAAACCACTGCATCTGGCAGATACAGCAGCGGTTTTGAGAATCTAGTTTTCCATGGACAGAGCAAACCCACCGTTCTTCCCACGGTAAAAAAATATAATGACAGCCATCACCCAGGCATTATTTATATAATTATGTCTAATTAGGTAGATTATTCTAACTCTATTGAGTTATTACCCCATTGATTGTTTTTTTCTAATCAACGAAATAATGAGAAAAAACGCCTTTGTTATAACTGATATCAGAAGTGATTTGTTCGAATTTTTTAGACATATTTCTTCCTCAACAAGAAATTTACTCAAAAAGATTATAAAATATATAGTGAAGCAAAAACCCTAAGCTCAGAGACATAATGGACTTATATATCTAAAAATACGGTTAAATGAATAATCAGAATAAAATAATATAGAGCAAAAACTCAAAATCAATATTAATGCATAAGAAAGTCTGTTTACCCCCCATATATTGCCCTATATCCCTACATTGATATTAACAATGCAAATAAAATAGTGAAAAACAAGATTAAACTACAGGCTAATTTATTGTTTTTATTGGAATAATTAAAAAAATTTTCATAAATAAAATTACTAAGGTTAAATTATTAACATTGTTGCATCAGAAATGCAGGAAAATTTAACTTATTTCTTTTCAAGAAAATATCGATAGTAAAAAACAACAGTTCACTCCCATTACTCTGATCTAAATAAATACGACCAATAAATACAATAT
>NZ_JAJAFZ010000056.1:0-29974 GCF_025384895.1 Photorhabdus kayaii | reverse complement strand
TATTTTTTTCTGAATGATGTGAGAGTCATCTGAGATGTTAAAAGTGCGGGTTTTGCTTTAATAGGGAATTGATTTTCCATATATTAACTTAATTCCGGTTTTGACTCCGGAATAGAGTGAACTCTTCTATTCTGACTTAATTTATAACTCGGTGGTTATTATGAAAAAACAGATGATTGAATGGGTAACTTTGGCGGGAAAAGGGGTGACTTTAGAACCTCTGACACACCAACGGCATGATGAGTTTTTACAGGCAATTGAAGAGGGTGAACTGCATAAATTGTGGTACACCAGTGTCCCTTCGCCAGCTGAGCTAGGTAACGAGATTGAACGCCATTTATTGCTACATGAAAAAGGTACTATGCTGCCTTTTGCGATTGTTGATCATCGAACAGGTAAAGCGGTTGGAATGACCACGTATATGAATATTGATTCTAATGCCCGCCGGTTGGAAATTGGTTATACCTGGTATGCTCGTTCTGTTCAGCGGACACATATTAATACGGAAGCAAAATATCTCTTATTGAAATACGCTTTTGAAGAATTGGGATGTATCGCAGTGGAGTTTCGCACTCATTTTTTTAATCATCAGAGTCGGAAGGCGATAGAGCGACTGGGCGCAAAACTTGATGGGATTCTGCGTAGTCATGCTGTATCTAAAGATGGCAGTATCAGGGATACTTGTGTTTACAGCATTATCAGTGGTGAATGGCCTGCGGTTAAAATACATCTTGAATGGCTGATGGTTAAACCGAGATAAGAATCATCTCAAAAATTAGGCCGTCCTGTGAAAGGTTGCGGCCTGATTCTGATTTAATTTGAAGGCAGAGAATGCTGCATTCCATTATCCAGTTCATCTAGTAATTGATAGCGGCGGCGATATTCTGCCCGCTTCTTACTGGCTATATCTTCAAGCGGTTTTCTTTCAATGAATAAGGGGAGATGGAAATCCTTATTTTTTCCCTTTTCTCCACCTAATGATTCCCAGAAAGAGTCGTAATCAGCGACTAATTTGTCTTTCTTTTTATGCCAATAGCGTAGACTCTTATAGATGTGAGTATCATTGCTAGCTGCCAGAATTTGCTGGCATTCAAAGTGGGCTGCGAGACGGCAAATGGATTCAATCAGTAAGCGTTTTGGAAATAATCCATAACAATCTTTCGTTGCATCGCGGATAATTTCAAGGGTTGCATCGCCTTTGGAACCTTGTAGTCCACCGATGAACAGTGTTTTTTTACCAGCAATAGTGAGTAGTGTGAAAGCGCATCTTGCCAAGGTTTTATTATCTTCTGTTGTAATAAATAGAGTAAGCTCACCTTCTTTATTAAAGCAGTCCATAGAATCTAGACAAATAGTGTAAGTTCCACTCTTACCATTGATAACCGCTAATGGATATGCATTGGAACGAAATATTTTATTAACAATAGACTGATTTAACCCAGTAAATAATAGCTGGTAATGTTCATTTATTGCACGTAACGTCTGCCCTCTATTGAAGTTAATACTTAGATAAGGGCGATGTAATTTAGAAGGTAAACAAGGTTGTTTCTTCAAAATATCCAGATAGAACGGCGTATTAACTATCTGGTTTAATAGTTTTAGTGTCGATATTGGCATCAGAGCGCTACGTAAGGCAAATTTAGTGCGATTCTGGGCAGAATACCAATGAGGGCTAGGGCTAATTTTTTTTCCGACTAAATCTGTGAACAGCCGAATTCCTGAACTGGCAGGTTGATACATATATTTCATTTATTTCATTTCTTTATCTAGTTCTAAAAAATAACTGGAGGGAAGAGGACTTGTAAGCCGTGAGTATACTCCTTTGATATTAAACAAAACTTCAACAGATGTTTATTTATGTTTTTTTAAGATAAAAAATCAACAGCTGTTTAATGAATGTTTAGTTATTAAGGGGATTTTATCGTGTTTGTTTATTATTTGTTTAGTTTTCTGTGATGTTTTTTGTTGTAAAAGCACATCCAGAAAGATGAGAGAAACGGCTATAACTTGGTGTGATACCCGAGCTCATGATCTGTAACAAATTTAGCAGGTGAGTATCGACGATAAATGATTAATGTTGGATATATTATTTTTTGAATCCATTTAATTAAAACATTAATAATTATTCTATTAATTTGTTTTATTTTTACATTAATGTCAGAATGGATGAAATATTTTTATTTTGTGATTTATATTATATTTTTATGAAAAAATTTTCTTATTCTTGCAAAGTTAATTTGGTACTTGCAGAATATGGATTATATTTTTATTATTAATTAAAATTTATGATTTTATACCCAATGGATTTCAAGATGGATCGCGACGGCAAGGGAGCGAATCCCCGGGAGCATAGATAACGATGTGACCGGGGTGAGTGAGTGCAGCCAACAAAGAGGCAACTTGAAAGATGACGGGTATATATGATTCAATTCACAGAAAGGCCATTAATAATGGATGAGATGCTTGTTCTTGTTGATAAACATGACAATCCCATTGGTTCAGCGGGAAAAGCTGATATTCATCAGAAAGGTATGTTACATCGGGCCTTTTCTATCTTTGTTTTTGATAATAAAGGAAATTTACTCTTACAGAAGCGAGCGGCAACCAAATATCATTCAGCCGGACTTTGGACCAATAGCTGTTGTGGTCACCCTAGGGTTGGTGAAGCTCTGGAGGCCGCTGCACATCGGCGTCTTGGCGAAGAGATGGGTTTTGATTGTCCATTGAAAAAGGTTTCGTCATTTATTTATCACGCGATACTTCCTAATGATTTGATTGAATACGAGTATGATCATGTTTTTATTGGACGCTTTGATAAAGAACCGATAATTAACTTTGACGAAGTGTCCGATTATAAATGGGTTAATCCTCTGAAATTGAGGGAGCTAATTAATAATGCTCCTGATGTATATACGGTTTGGTTCAAAAAAATTATTAATGGACTTTCGTATCAAGATATTGAGGGGTGGCAAAGGCTGATTTGATAACAATGTAATTTATCGGTAGCCATAGCATTGGATTAATTAGATATGAATATCTCATTGAAATTTTCCAATACGCCGCAAATCCTGACAAATTAAGGGTGGCTATCGGGGATGCGGGCTGGAATAGCTTCCTCATGAAACTGGGATACAAAGCCGTAGCGGCGGGGGTCCATCTGGTCAAACTGGATCAGTGATTCGCCAGCTCGAAAACCTGTCATTGCTGCGGTCACAAAGTGCCGGAAATGCCGCTGCGTAAGCGGATCTGGCAATGCCCGGTTTGTCATGTCGAACATGACCGCGATATCAATGAGGCGATCAACATCCAGCGCAAGGGCACAGCAGCATTTACACACCTGTAGTTTGGGGGGAATCCAGCGAATCAGTGTCATGCAATTGATGTTAGACACGTTTGTAGTAAAGGAGTTGGCTGAACTGACAGCCAGTCATACACACCATAATACGGGTACATTGGAGAACGCCAGAGTCATAAGGAACACGGCCTATAAATCCGATGGATTGAAACAGAAATATTCGCCTGTGATTGGGTGAATATCATCCCATTTGTATGAGCTTTTTTACGCTATGACATAGGTTGATAACACCTTTTTTAAGGTGTAGACTGATTGTGTTAGCAGGAGAATGTCGCGCTGGAACCGAGGCTACCAATCTCGTATAGCACAAAGACAAACCGCTCTATCCAAGGGTAAAAATAAAAAACCAACCTCACCAGTTGGTTTTTTATTTTTATCTACTCATCATTTTAATTGATTGAATCATTTGAAAATAAACCTATAATCAACGGCTGTTAGTTTGGGGTAGCGTTCTGACCTGTGTATCTCTGACGCAAGTTTTTTTAAGTCCTGGCTGAGTACAGGTGGTGCTGATTCAGTGCCTCGGTCAGAGCGCGATATTCTCCTGCTAACACAGATGAGGGCCAGTCGGACAGGCAGCGTAAAGGCAATGGCTGGTTAAGTCGTGCTCCTAACTGGAGCAAACGGGTGAAAGCATTTATTGACATTGCTATCATCGTTCTCAAAGCGTTAATCGTGCTTTTAGAGCTGATCCGTGCATTTCTGAAATAGATAACGGAAACGTAGCTAAGGCCATCGGGGTAACCTCCCGGTGGCCTTTAACATTTACCGCCTTTGATCAAGCAAGCCACTCTTGTTTAAGTAGCTCAATATACTGATCTAAAAGCTTAAATTTGGTCATCCCGACTGGACTTGAACCCGTGTTCAAGCGGTTATTGCTCCGGTAGTATGGGAGGATAGCCAACAGATTAGTGTAGTTTACCGCGAGTCATACACATAATAACATTGGGACGCCTTTTTAAATGCGGTATCAATCAACGCTACGGGTTCGTGTTCTGATGATCTGAAATACAATTATCTCGCCCGCAACATGTGGGCTTTTTTATACTTTCATAGAGCTTGAATACAATTCTGATATTAAAAAATGGGCAATGAGTGTAATAAAAAACTGAAAATTTAGCGTGTTATATTAGTTTGACGGTTTAAAAATTGTCGTTACTTTTTCGGATATAGAAATAACTTATGTGATATCAGGATTGTTTGGTAAATCATTTCGGACGGTTCGTTTGATAGGCTGCTTATTTTCGTCAAAATACCGACTGGGCCATATCTCGGCAGGTGTGACACCAATTTCCTGAGCAAACTTCTTACCAGCTTACCAGCGTCCATGAACGCAAGGCTGCAAAACCTTGGTCACTGGATTTTGTCAATGACGAAATAAATGGGCTTATGGCGAAAACGGCACTACACCGCACCCGCCTGCACGCTTTGGATCAAAAGAGGATCACGAAGATAATTACAATGCAATGATATTAAAGGAAAAATTCTATTTTACGTGAAAAAAAAGATCACGAAAGGAAGCCGTGCTTTATCATAGAAATCAGATAGAGCGCGGCTTTACAGGATATACAGAACTGAAATTATTTTATCCTTTTGCATTACGACAAGGAGAAAGTGAAAGTATTAAAGTGTGCTTAATTCATTAATAAGCGCAGGATTACGTTCAAGCATCTTAAGTAGTTTCAGTGATGAACCAGAAGGAATGCGGCGGTGCTGTTCCCAGCTTTGAATTAGAGATGCAGAAACGCCAACAGCTTCGGCAAATTCACTTTGTTTTAAGCCAAAGGTTTCACGTAAGTTTTTTACATCAGGCAGGCGATGGTAATGGATATTTTCATCAGAAACAGAAAGTTCGCCTTTTTCAATTGCTACCATCTGATTCATGCTTTCAACCAGATCGTTAAAAAGTTTTTTGTCCATAGTCTCTCCTGTTGTATGAACATTGCCGCGTATCTGCGCGGTGTTAATTACTGTAATTTGTTACTGATGGCTTTAAGTACCTCTTTTTCTTTTGGAGTTAAGTCATCTTTTTTATTTTTAGGGTAAATCAAAAGGAGATAGAGCCTCCCAGTTTTGGTTATGGCATAGTAGATAATTCTTACTCCGCCACGTTTTCCTATCCTTTCTCGCTGCCAACGAATCTTTTTACATCCTCCAGTAGCGCTGATGGTATTACCCTGATCGTGATTCTTTAGTAAGTGCTCCTGTAATAGCCTAAATTCATCATCGGTTAACAGTTCTGCTCGTTCTCTACTAAATACGGGAGTTTCGATAAAAACCAGATATTCCATAAAAAACATCCTTGCCTATATATGGAAATATGATATTCGTACATGGTACGACAGTCAAGATCAAATCGTACTGGAGACTAGTACTACAGCCGTAGATACCAGAAAGTTGCATTTTCCTTGATGCTCACAACTCTGAGAAACCGCATGAATTAAGCTTTTCTATGGGTGTCTTTTCTGTTGAAAAAAGTAAGTACGGCTGTAGTACTAGTGAAGTTTTACCTTCGATTAGAAAGACCGGTAGCTATATAGGCAGGGAGAAGAGTATTTCACTAAGTCAGCTCATTATTTTCCCTTATTGTCAGAAACCAGCCAATGTTCTAAGTACAGAAAAATTGCATAGACACAGAATTGAAGTCTTAGCAATTTGTGATTCTATTCGGTGTCCAAAACAAGCTTTTAAAGTTGATCTATGTTTCTCGCATTATCTTCAAGGAGAATCAGGGATAAGGGTAGAAAAGGTGATAATGTTAAAAGGTTGATAAATAGACTAACTCTTGCCCAGAAATTGAAGCTGGCTAGTGTGTTTTCATCCAGGCAATGGCTTTATGAAAAAATCTCTGTCGCCATTTTGTCGCCACTGACTACCAGAAACAAAAAAGCCACTCTTGTTTGAGTGGCCTAATGTACTGATTTAACAGCTAAAATCTGGTGGCCCCTACTGGACTTGAACCAGTGACCAAGCGATTATGAGTCGCCTGCTCTGACCAACTGAGCTAAGGGGCCGTTGAATGGGAAGGATTATACGTACAGTTTTGCTCGCGGTCTAGCTTTGTAAATTCGTATGATCATTTTATGTGCAAAATTGCGTTTTTAGTAAGTAGTGAAAACGGGGAGTGATATATATTAGTTGTTTTTATGGTCTATTTAACGTTTTTATCCGTTACTGGATTAATTTCTCAGAAGCGATTTTGTACCATCTGGTCATATATTATTCCGATAAAAATATATTTTATAAGTTATTATTTGAATGATAATCATATCCCTTTCATTCTTCCTTAATCACCAGATGGAAAACGACTTTTTTATCTATCGGCTAGAAAGAATGTTGATTGAGTTATATCAGAGGAACCTGTGATGATATTTCTGCTGTCAGAGGATTTATACCCTATATATTTCAAGATACATCGCGACGGCAAGGGAGCGAATCCCCGGGAGCATAGCTAACTATGTGACCGGGGTGAGTGAGTGCAGCCAACAAAGAGGCAACTTGAAAGATGACGGGTATAGAGTATTGCCGATATAAAAGACAAAAGCGTCTGCCGGAGCAGACGCTTTTTAGTCAGAATGAATAAAATTGATTATTCATCAAGGAAGCTACGTAGAACCTCAGAACGGCTTGGATGACGTAGTTTACGTAGTGCTTTCGCCTCGATCTGGCGAATACGTTCACGGGTAACGTCAAACTGTTTACCGACTTCTTCCAATGTATGGTCAGTATTCATATCAATACCGAAACGCATACGCAGTACTTTTGCTTCACGAGCGGTCAGACCTGCCAAGACATCGTGGGTTGCTGAGCGTAGGCTTTCTGAGGTTGCAGAATCCAGCGGCAGTTCCAGCGTTGTATCTTCAATGAAATCACCTAAATGTGAATCTTCGTCATCACCAATTGGCGTTTCCATTGAAATAGGTTCTTTGGCAATTTTTAGTACCTTACGGATCTTGTCTTCCGGCATCAACATACGTTCTGCCAGCTCTTCCGGCGTTGGTTCACGCCCCATTTCCTGCAACATTTGGCGGGAAATACGATTGAGTTTGTTGATTGTCTCAATCATATGAACGGGTATACGAATGGTACGAGCTTGGTCGGCAATTGAGCGTGTAATTGCCTGACGGATCCACCATGTGGCGTAAGTTGAGAACTTGTAACCACGACGATATTCAAATTTATCAACCGCTTTCATCAAGCCAATGTTGCCTTCTTGGATCAGATCCAAGAATTGCAGGCCACGGTTGGTATATTTTTTGGCAATTGAAATAACCAAACGTAAGTTGGCTTCAACCATCTCTTTTTTCGCTCGGCGGGCTTTTGCTTCACCGATGGACATACGACGGTTGATGTCTTTCACCTGTTCAATGGTTAAACCGGTTTCTTCCTCAATTTGACGAAGTTTTTGCAAGCTACGCTGTACTTCTTCTTCCACCTCAAGGAGTTTTTCAGACCACGGTTTATTCATTGCTTTTGCAGCAGTAAACCAAATGTTGCTGGTTTCATTACCGGAGAACAAAGTGATGAAGTTCTTCTTCGGCATTTTGCACTGTTCAACACACATTCTCATGATCTGGCGTTCTTGAAGGCGAACGCGATCCATCATAGAACGCATGTTGTTGACCAGATAGTCAAACTGCTTTGGCACCAGACGGAACTGTTTGAAAACTTCTGAAAGTTTTAAGATTTCGGCCGCAGTATTTGGATGATTGCGGCCGTTTTCCTTAATTTCCTGACGGGTGATGTCATACTGTTGTCGCAGTTCTTGAAATTTCTGGCGCGCTAATTCTGGATCGATGCTGTTGTCATCATCACCATCGTCATCACTGTCTTCATTATCGTCGTCTTCATCATCATCGAGCTCTTCCTGTGGAAGTTCAGAACCAACGTGGGTGGCAGTAGGTGCAACTTCTTCTTCTGCGTTCGGGTCAACGAAACCAGTGATGAGATCTGACAGGCGAGCCTCACCTGCTTCCACACGGTCATATTGCTCCAGTAAGTAGGTGATTGCTTCAGGGTATTCAGCAACGGAACACTGTACCTGATTGATGCCATCTTCAATGCGTTTAGCAATGTCAATTTCACCTTCCCGGGTCAATAACTCAACGGTACCCATTTCACGCATGTACATACGTACCGGGTCGGTGGTGCGACCGATTTCAGATTCAACACTAGACAGTACTTGCGCAGCAGCTTCCACAGCGTCTTCATCTGTGTCGTTAGCGGTTTCTGCTAGCATCAGATCATCGGCATCAGGTGCTTCTTCCATTACCTGAATGCCCATGTCATTGATCATCTGGATGATATCTTCGATCTGATCGGAATCGACGATATCTTCCGGCAGATGGTCATTGACCTCAGCATAGGTCAGATAGCCTTGCTCCTTACCACGGGTGACAAGTAGCTTTAGCTGTGACTGCGGGTTTTGCTCCATAAGACGGTATCCACACTTCAGAGTATTTGGGTTGGTGTCGGTCGGCGAAACTAATCTGCCAACAATAACTTTTAAGGGCGTTTTCGTTATATTGCCGCTGCCCACTTATAGCGGCAAAATGTAGGGTTATTTCCCTACCTAATGCGGCATTTAAGCCGTGAATTCAGTGTTTACTTTCTGGCACGGGATTCATTAATCAAGCGAACTTCTTCGCGCTCTTCCGGTGTCAGGCCTTCAGTTCTTGCTCTGGCGATAAGAATGTCTAAACGTTCTTCTAACGCTGAGTCAACAAGATGATCCAGCGCGTCACGAAATGTATTTTCTGCTATTTCTTCTACTTGTATATCGTTCCATGTAGCTAATTTTTCAAGTTGTTTACTAAATTTATTATCACGATATTGCTCTAGCAGTTGTCCAGTTGTCAGCCCTGGCTGAGTAAGACAAACCTCCACAAGCTCCATGAATAATGGTAAGCCTGCAATTTTGGCCTGCATAATTCCCTGTAGGGGAGGAACTAAAGCGGCTAAGTGTGGGTTTTGTACCAACAGTCCTATAAGTATACGCATAGTTGTCGGTTTTAGCTGCGGCATCTGATAATTATTCCCACTTTCCAGGTGCTGCGGCAATAAACGTTCCAACTGCACTGCATCAGGGATACCCATCATATTGCCAAGTTCTTGTCTCATATAGAGACGCAGAACCTCCCCCGGAATCTGGTTGATCAATGGTACGGAAAGTGAACTGAGTTTTGTTTTCCCTTCAGGATTACTCAAATCAACTTGTGGCAGTAATGATTCGAACAGAAATTCAGACAATGTATGAGATTGTTCCATTCTTTGTTCAAATGCTTTCCGGCCTTCCTTACGGATTAGTGAATCAGGATCTTCACCATCAGGCAAAAACATAAAACGTAACTGCCTACCATCATTCAGATAAGGGAGCGCTGTTTCCAATGCCCGCCATGCTGCATCACGCCCGGCTCTGTCACCATCGTAACAACAGATGACGTTATCAGTAGCGCGGAAAAGTAATTGAATATGTTCCGATGTAGTCGAAGTACCTAGTGAGGCAACTGCATAATCGATACCAAACTGCGCCAGTGCTACCACATCCATATAACCTTCAACTACTAATAATCGTGAAAGGTCACTGTGATTTTGTTGTGCTTCATAGAGGCCATATAGCTGGCGGCCTTTATGGAAAATTTCAGTCTCTGGTGAGTTGAGATATTTTGGGAGCGCATCTCCCAGAACACGTCCACCAAATGCAATTACGCGCCCTCTACGGTCACGGATTGGAAACATTATTCGTTCGCGGAAGCGATCATAGGTACGGCCATTATCATTTGCGACCAGCATTCCAGCGTCATTTAACTGTCGACGATCTTCCGCGTTATGAGCAAACCGCTTCAAGGTGTTGTCCCAACCAGCGGGAGCGAAACCAATTGAGAAGCGGTGGATAATTTCTTCACTAAGCCCACGCTGAGCCAGATATTGCCGGGCTTGTTGTGCAGCAGGAGTGTTTAATACATTTTGATAGAAGCTGTTAAGCTTATCCATCAGTTGATAAAGGTTTTGTCTTTGATGACGTTCTATCTGACTGCTACTGGAACCTGCTTCATAAGGGACTTCCAGACCATGCATAGCAGCTAATTCTTCGATGGATTCGACAAACTCAAGTCTATCGTAATTCATCAGAAAATCGATGGCGTTGCCGTGAGCTCCGCAACCAAAGCAATGATAAAACTGTTTATCGCCATTAACAGTAAACGAGGGTGTCTTTTCGTTATGAAATGGACAGCACGCGTGGTGATTTTTACCCTGTTTTTTAAGTGGCACACGAACATCGATCAGATCGATGATATCGGTACGAGCTAATAAATCATTGATAAATGCGCGCGGAATTCGTCCAGCCATAAGCCCTTTTACGCCTGTTGATGAACGACAATAAGCCGCGCTCCCTTTCGGAAAGCACGGCCTTTATCTGCAACTACTGTTGTCTGCAAATTCAATCACTATGCGGATCAACCGCAAGGATTAGTACAGACGAGTGCGGCGTGCGTTTTCACGAGCCAGCTTTTTAGCGTGACGTTTTACAGCAGAAGCTTTAGCGCGTTTACGCTCAGTCGTTGGTTTTTCATAGAATTCACGACGGCGAACTTCTGCTAATACACCTGCTTTTTCGCAGGAACGCTTAAAGCGACGCAATGCTACGTCGAATGGCTCGTTTTCACGTACTTTAATTACCGGCATGTGCCTCTCACCTCAATAGAAATCGGTCTTGCTGGCGTGGGATGCCAGCCATCTTAAAATGGTGCGGAATTTTACTTCAATGAACACGGCTTTGTAAAGCGCCACAGCAAATTGAAACAACAACACTACGACGGTGATCTGCAAATCAGTTCCGTAATATTGATGATAACCACACAGGGATTTTATGTAGAGGAGTGATTATAGACTAAGCAGAAAAAATAGTCAGCATGTAAGCCGCGCAAATTAGCTTATCAATGATAAACTGGTTCTCTTCTGTGGAATATAGGTAGTGTAATGCGAGTTTTAGGTATAGAAACGTCCTGCGATGAAACCGGAATCGCAATTTATGACGACAAAGCCGGTTTATTGGCAAATCAATTATACAGTCAGATTAAACTGCATGCCGATTACGGTGGTGTCGTGCCTGAATTGGCTTCACGTGACCATATCCGCAAAACAGTGCCCTTAATTCAAGCTGCTTTGAAAGAGGCAGGATTAACTTGTAAAGATATTGATGCGGTGGCTTATACAGCAGGTCCTGGTCTGGTCGGTGCGTTATTGGTGGGTGCGACGATTGGCCGTTCTCTGGCGTTTGCTTGGGATGTTCCTGCGATTCCTGTTCATCATATGGAAGGGCATTTACTAGCTCCAATGCTGGAAGATAACAGCCCTGAATTCCCGTTTGTGGCTTTGCTGGTGTCTGGTGGTCATACACAGCTTATTAGTGTGACGGGTATCGGTAAATATGAGCTACTTGGTGAATCAATAGATGATGCCGCTGGTGAAGCATTTGATAAAACAGCTAAGTTACTGGGATTGGATTATCCAGGAGGGCCGATACTCTCCAGAATGGCTCAGAAAGGAGAAGCTGGGCGTTTTGTATTTCCTCGCCCAATGACAGATCGTCCTGGGTTGGATTTCAGTTTTTCAGGATTAAAAACTTTTGCGTCTAATACTATTCATAGCAACAGCGATGATGAGCAAACTAGAGCGGATATTGCCCGCGCTTTTGAAGACGCGGTAGTTGATACATTAGCGATTAAATGTAAAAGAGCGCTTGAGCAGACCGGGTTCAAGCGACTAGTGATGGCTGGTGGTGTCAGCGCCAACAGAGCATTGCGTATTAAAATGGAAGAAGTCATGGCAAAATTGGGTGGCGAAGTATTTTATGCGCGTCCTGAATTCTGTACAGATAACGGCGCCATGATTGCGCTTGCCGGCATGGTCCGCCTAAAAGGAGAGGTGAATGACTCACTTGGCGTGACAGTCAAAGCCCGCTGGCCATTGTCGGAATTACCTCCATTATAAATCTTCTTGATATAATGAAAATAAAAGACCAGTAACTCAATGAGTTGCTGGTTTTTATCCAGTCTTGTTGTTAATCTTCTTTTCTTTGTTCTTTTTCTGTTCGGTTTTTTTCTTTTTCGGCCATCTCTTTTTTCTTTTTTAGCTTGTTCCAGAGACGATTTTCTTGGCCGCGCCACAGACGCTGGATATTATCATGGTGACGTAGTAACACCAGACAGCAGAGCATGGCTACGGGGAAAGTAAATTCGGGTTTAAACCACCAGACATAGAATGGTGCTATCAAGGCACTGACGATGGCCCCTAAAGAAGAATAGCCGCTCAATAATATGGTCAGTAGCCAAGTACCCATCATCAAACCTGTCAGATCCCAACCAATTGCCGCAATAGCACCAAAAGCAGTTGCGACACCCTTACCGCCTTTAAATTGGAAAAAGATCGGGTAAATATGGCCGAGACAAGCAGCGATTGCTGTAATTCCTAAATAGAAAGGGGGAACATAGAATTGATAAGCCAACCAGACGGGGATCATCCCTTTTAGAACATCACAAATTAGTACTATTGCCGCAGTACTGCGGCCACCAATTCGCAATACATTTGTCGCGCCTGGGTTGCCTGAGCCATGTTGACGAGGATCAGGTAGCCCAGCCAGGCGACAAATAAGTATTGCGCTGGAAATTGAACCGCAAAGATACGCGAAGATGATCATGCCAAGCGCGATAGCACTCATAATGTCTCCCCAATAATAATGGTCGTTTTCTTAGACTAGTCATGGATAATACGCATATTTAGTCGGAAGTGGTATCCGACAAGTTGAAAAACAGGAAAATGACGTGATGGATATCGTGTTTATTGAGGAGTTAGTCGTTGTTACCACAATTGGTGTTTACGACTGGGAACAGACCATTAAACAGAAGTTAGTGTTCGATATCGAAATGGGATGGGATAATAAACGCGCATCTTCCAGTGATAATGTCGAATATTGTCTGGATTATGCCAAAGTTAGCGAAGCGATTATCAGTCATGTAGAAAATCAGAATTTTGCTCTGGTTGAAAGAGTGGCTGAAGAGGTAGCGGATCTACTGTTAAAACGCTTTAATTCGCCGTGGGTACGGATAAAAGTGAGTAAACCGGGTGCTGTCGCACAGGCTTGTCAAGTGGGTGTTATTATTGAAAGAAAAAAATAATCTGATCAGTAGTGAATTCAGCTGCCATATTATTGTCATTGTTCTTACATAGACTGGCGTGCAGTAGTGCCAGGCTTGATAATCATGTTAATTGATTAATGACAATGGGAATAATGGTAGCTGGGGTTATTCCATGCTACTTGTTTCGGGTATTTATTAATGGGCGACCTCTCTATATGACTGACCTTTCCACCTTGTTTCATGCAGCGGTTCTTGGTGTTGTTGAAGGGCTAACTGAATTTCTTCCTGTTTCCTCTACCGGCCATATGATCATTGTTGGCCATCTGTTGGGATTTACTGGCGATAAAGCTGAAACATTTGAAGTTATTATCCAACTTGGATCTATCCTTGCTGTGGTAGTCGTGTTTTGGCGTCGCTTGTTTGGACTCATTGGCATCCACTTTGGTGAAGTTCCTCATGAAGGTAAAACCAATGGCAAACTGAAACTGAGCCATATTATTTTGGCAATGCTACCTGCGGTGACACTTGGGTTGGTGTTCCACGATGTCATCAAATCACTGTTTAACCCACAAAGCGTGATGTACGCCTTGGTTATTGGTGGTGGGTTGCTAATTACAGCAGAAATCTTGAAACCTAAAACACCAAAAGCAGAAGGGCTGGATGATATTACTTATCGTCAGGCTTTTATGATTGGCTGTTTTCAGTGTCTGGCTTTATGGCCGGGATTTTCCCGTTCAGGTGCGACAATTTCTGGTGGAATGCTGATGGGGGTTAATCGTTATACTGCATCAGAATTCTCGTTTATTTTGGCTGTACCGATGATGATGGGAGCAAGTGGATTAGATTTATATAAGAGCCTGCACTTTTTGAGTGCTTCTGATATCCCAATGTTTGTTGTTGGTTTTGTTACTGCATTTGTTGTCGCGTTAGTCGCCATTAAAACTTTTCTGGCATTGATTAAGCGTATATCTTTTATCCCATTTGCTATCTACCGCTTTATTGTGGCAGCCGCTGTGTACTGGGTATTTATGTAGTGAATGGTTCCCCCTGATATCAATTTAACTCAAATATTGCCTAGTGTTTGATATCAGGGGATGTTTCAGGTAACAGTATTGTCTTGAGCTGTATCGTCTTGTTGTTTCCATTCCGCCAATGCGTGCTGACGCTGACGTCGTAACTCATGACCAATGTCAGCGCCACGTAATCCACTGTCTACAATATTTTTCACCTGAACTTGGCTGGCAACTTTGAATGCCTGTCGCAGATAATCACCTTGTGGATAGGGGGTATCTTCAAAACCGATACGACCCCGCGCATCGGCTTCACTGATGATAACTAATTGCTCTATTCGCTGAGGTTTACGCCATGCATCAACAGCATCAAACAACTTAAGTAATGTTTTCGGCCGCAATTGAGCGACGGTATGCACTAAATCATGATACTGAGCAGCTAGTTTTGCCAAATCACGAACAGAATTAGGAACACGCAGACGTTGGCATAATTGGTCAACTAACTTAACACCTGCTGGCCCATGTCCATAATGGTGAGGCCACTGTTCTGGTGGTGTCAGCCCTTTACCAAGATCATGGCATAGAGAAGCAAAACGACTATCGACTTCATTTGTTAATTCAGTCGCTACTTTCAGCACCATTAACGTATGAATACCGGTATCAATCTCAGGATGCCACTTCTCTGGTGCGGGAACACCAAACAAATTATCAATTTCAGGAAACAACACCTCCAATGCACCACAATCACGTAAAACCTGAAAAAAGACCTGAGGGGAAGGGCTAGCAAGGGCTTTCTCGGTCTCTTTCCAGACACGTTCTGGTGTGAGTACTGATAACTCGCCGTTGGTTGCCATATTTGACATTAATGCTTGTGTTTCGGGAGCGATGGTAAACCCTAAATGGGCGAAACGAGCGGCAAAACGAGCTACTCGTAATACCCTTAATGGATCTTCAGAGAAAGCATCAGAAACATGGCGTAGAATACGATTGTTCAAATCATCAACACCATGATAAGGATCGACCAGTTCACCAGCGGGTGTTTGAGCGATCGCATTAACTGTCAGATCACGACGCTGCAAATCGTCTTCCAGTGTGACATCCGGCGCTGCATAACAAGTAAAACCCATATATCCCAGGCCGGATTTTCTCTCAGTGCGTGCTAAGGCATACTCTTCATGGGTTTGGGGATGCAGGAACACCGGAAAATCTTTGCCAACTTGCTGATATCCTAGGGATAACAGCGTTTCTGATGTTCCACCCACAACGACCCAATCCCGCTCTTTTACAGGAAAATTTAGCAATCGGTCACGTACTGCGCCGCCAACCAGATAGATTCTCACCTAACATGTTCCTTATCAACTCATCCAACGGTCATTACGCTTACGGCGAGGGATCATATGTGGCAGTAATAGCCCAAAGATTAAACCAGCGCCTGCAACACCACCGCCATACATAAACCATTGCAGAATGATATTACGTTGTTTGTCATCAAGCTGTAGATTTGCAGCATCCAGCTTTTTTTCTGCTACCGTCAGTTTGTTTTTTAACCTCTCATTCTCTTTTTTCAGTTCTGCAACAATGCTACTACTATTGGCCGCCTTTAGTTGCATGTCGGCAGTGCGCTGATTCCAGCTATTGTCTATATTGGCTAACTTCTCCGTCAATGTTTTCACTTCCTGTTCCAATTCTGGGAGGCGGGTGCGTAAGCTTGGTTTATTACTGAGTTGGTTAACAGGTAGCCAGACAAGGCGGCCTTTATCATCTTTAACTTGAGCGTAATTACTATCCCGATTGATGCTTATCAATGTGACTTCATCACCGGCATTCAGTGTACCGGCAATACGATACTGGTTACCCGGCCCGGCGTGTGTGTAGGTAGATAACTCATCAGATACATAGCGCTTTCCTTCCGCGTGGGTAGTGAGCGAAAAGCTGAGGCTTATTAATGCCGTGAGAAGTAAATGTAGTTTTCGCATTGTGATTTCAACCGTTTTTTATCTATGGTGAGTTTAAAATTTGATAGTAAAGAGTTAAGTTTGCTAGAGCAATCAGTAAACCAAAATGACATTCTTCTAATTGGTTGAATACGGGGCTTGTTATCTGTTGAACGAAGCATTTCTTGTTAATGACTATCATAACTTGCAGAAAAGGGAAATTTTAATTTTTTTCTTACTCATCGTAGCAAAAAGCGAAATCAAGGTAAGATGAGAGCAAAGATTGTCATCAACGGTGTAGATATGAGTGTAGAAATTGAATTAAAACTTATCGCCAAACCACAAGTTATTCCTACAATTCGCCAGCAATTATTGTTATTTCCGCATTACTATTTTTCTCCCAAAAAGTTGACCAATATCTATTTTGAAACGTCGGATAATCAACTGCGTGGTCTTGATATGGGGTTGCGGATACGTGGTTTTGATGATCAATATGAGATGACGGTTAAAACAGCGGGTAAGGTGGTTGGCGGTTTGCATCAGCGACCGGAATATAATGTGCCGTTGGCAAAGCCGGAACTGGCATTGACTCTGTTTCCACCGCACATCTGGCCTGACAACTGTGATGTGGAAGCATTGCAATCCCGTTTGAATGCGTTATTCAGTACTGACTTTATGCGTGAAAAGTGGGTGGTGACTTATGGACAAAGTGAGATTGAAGTGGTGCTTGATCAGGGAGAAATTATTGCAGCCAATCGCAAGGAGCCAATCTGTGAATTTGAACTGGAGTTAAAGCAAGGAATCATAGCCGATGTATTAGCATTGGCGGTTGAGTTGGCAAAATCAAATGGCTTGCGGCAAGGAAATAGAAGCAAAGCGGCCCGTGGTTATCAATTAGCTCAGGGAAAACCAAAAGCAGTTTGGCCTTCAACTCAGGTGGAAATTGATATGCAGCAGTCATTGCCTTCGGTACTTACGTCAATATTAGCCCATTGGCAGGAGCAAGAGGAATGTTGGCTGGCCGGTTTATCAGACGGTCGAGATGGCTTAAAGCAAGTACTGACTTTGATTCAGCAGACGATCGAATATTCTAGTGAGCCGGAACAGTTAGATAACCAATTAGTTGCTATCAACCAGAAATTATTGGATACGGAAACAGACGCTGAAACGCTATGTTATAGCTCGCTCTATTTGCAATGTAAGTTGGCACTGACTATGTGGTTAATAAATCTATGTGGTTAATAAATCTCTCCGTTTAAATAACAGGAATTCTCTATGTTGCCACTTCCAACTCCGCTTCTGGCCCAGTTACAGCGTGTGACTGAACATTTTCATCAACTAACTTTGAACGTTGAGCCTGTTGCTGCTCATGAGCAGGCCATATTATCCCTGAGCGATTTTGTTGTTGAAAACCTGCAAACTCATCCTGAATGGTTAGCTGAGATCCGCCAACATCCACCTGAAGCGCAGGAGTGGCATCAATATGCTGAATGGCTGCAACAATTACTCGCATCAGTAGAGGATGAAAATGCCCTCATGCGGGTTTTACGCCAGTTCCGTAACAAGATTCTGGTCAGAATAGCCTGGTCGCAAGCGCTACATAGCATGACGACTCAGGAGACACTGCAACAGCTTAGTATGTTGGCTGAAACGTTGATTATTGCTGCCCGTGATTGGTTGTATCAGCGTTGTTGTCAGGATTGGGGAACGCCTTGTAATGAGCGAGGCGAACCACAACCGCTGTTGATTCTCGGTATGGGAAAACTGGGCGGTGGTGAGTTGAACTTCTCTTCTGATATTGATCTGATTTTTGTCTATCCTGAAAACGGTATTACCCAAGGTGGCCGGCGTGAAATGGATAACACCCAGTTTTTTACCCGCTTGGGGCAGCGTCTTATCAAAGTGCTCGATCAGCAAACTGTGGATGGTTTTGTGTATCGGGTAGATATGCGCTTGCGCCCGTTCGGTGATAGTGGTCCATTGGTGTTTAGTTTTGTTGCACTGGAAGATTACTATCAAGAGCAAGGGCGTGATTGGGAACGTTATGCGATGGTGAAAGCACGGATTATGGGTTCGGGCAACCAAGCGTATGGTGAAGAGCTACGCCGGATGTTGAGACCATTTATCTTTCGCCGTTACATTGATTTCAGTGTGATTCAATCCCTGAGAAATATGAAAGGCATGATTGAACGGGAAGTGCGTCGCCGTGGCTTGAAAGACAATATCAAACTGGGGGCTGGTGGTATTCGTGAAATTGAATTTATCGCCCAGGTGTTCCAACTGATTCGTGGTGGACGTGAACTGTGTTTGCAATCTCAGGCGTTGTTACCAACTTTGCAAATAATAGCGCAGTTGACACTTTTACAATCATTGCAGGTGAAACAACTTTCTGACGGTTACCTTTTTTTGCGGCGGTTAGAAAATCTTTTACAGTCAATTAATGATCAACAAACTCAAACTCTGCCAGAAGATGAGCTGAATCGTTCACGACTGACATGGGGCATGGGATTTGAAAGTTGGGACGCTCTGATAATTGAATTGAACAGCAAGATGGGTGCTGTTCGGGCTATTTTTACGCAATTGATTGGCGATGACAGTGATAATAGTGAAGAGGAACCTAGTCATGTACCATTTAAAAGTCTGTGGCTGGAAGAGCTCGAAAAAGAAGAGTTAATCATACTAGCTCCGCACTTGGATGAAGAGATTGCACAGCAGATATTGCATATTATTTCTGTGTTCCGCCATGATGTGGGCAAAAGAACCATTGGCCCTCGTGGGCGTGATGTGCTCGACCATCTGATGCCACGTTTATTGGCAAAAGTCTGTTTGCGGCAAGATGCCAATCAAGATGTCAATATAGTGCTAGATCGGGTTATCCCTCTGTTGTTAAGTATTGTCAGCCGTACAACTTACCTGGAACTGATACTTGAATCGGAAGCTGTACTGACACATGTTATCCGGTTGTGTGCTGCTTCACCGATGATTGCGACTCAGCTTGCCTGCCATCCATTGTTGCTGGATGAACTGCTTGATCCACAGTTTCTGTATGAGCCTTTGCCATTAAATGCCTATAAAGATGAATTGCGGCAATATTTGTTGCGGATACCAGAAGATGATGAAGAGCAACAACTAGAAGCTCTCCGCCAGTTTAAGCAGGCTCAATTACTGAGGATTGCGGCGGAGGATATCACTGGTGTATTGCCGGTGATGAAAGTCAGTGATCATCTCACTTATTTGGCAGAAGCGATTATTGAAGCAGTCGTTCAACAGGCGTGGGGACAAATGGCAAAACGTTATGGTGTTCCATCACATTTGAGTCAGCGGCAAGGTCTGGGATTTGCTGTGATTGGTTATGGCAAATTGGGTGGTTGGGAGTTGGGCTACAGTTCTGATCTTGATTTAGTTTTCCTGCTTGATTGCCCGGTGGATGTGATGACTGATGGCGATCGATCGATTGATGCTCGGCAATTTTATTTGCGTCTTGCCCAACGAATTATGCACTTGTTCAGTGCTCGAACCTCCTCTGGTGTGTTGTATGACGTGGATGTCCGCCTGCGTCCTTCAGGCGAATCAGGCATGTTAGTCAGTACCATCGGTGCGTTTGCTGATTATCAGCAGAATCAAGCGTGGACTTGGGAACATCAGGCGTTGGTACGTGCCCGTATGGTATTTGGTGATGAAAACTTGCATCGGGATTTTGAGCGGATACGCCATCAGACATTATGTACGCGACGAGAACCTGCTTTGTTACGTCAGCAAGTAAGGGAAATGCGGGAAAAGATGCATAAACATTTAGGCAGTCACCATTCAGATCAATTTGATATTAAAGCTGATCCAGGAGGGATCACCGATATCGAATTTATCGCTCAATATTTGGTGCTTCGTTATGCTACTGAAAATGCGCGTTTGGTGAGTTGGTCGGATAATGTACGGATTTTTCAATTAATGGCGGCTTATGAAATTATGGATGAAGATGAGGCTGCCGCATTAACGCAGGCTTACGTTTCTATGCGTGATGAATTACATCATCTGGCGTTACAGACGCTTTCCAGTCGGGTATCAACCCATTGTTTCCGTGAACAACAGGAACGGGTACGTCGTAGTTGGCAACAGTGGTTGGGTGAACAATAACGGGTTTTACTGGTTTGGTGTAGGGATTTTACGGTCGTATGATAATATTTGGCACCAATTTAATATCTAATATTTGGAGCAAGGGATGAAAATAACACTCCCGGATTTTCACTGTGCAGGAGTTTTAGTCGTCGGTGATGTTATGTTAGATCGCTACTGGTATGGGCCGACCAGCCGGATTTCACCGGAAGCGCCGGTGCCTGTTGTAAAAGTCAATACCATTGAGGAGCGTCCGGGAGGCGCAGCTAACGTTGCTATGAATATTGCGGCTCTTGGAGCAAATTCGCATTTAATTGGTTTGACTGGGATTGATGACGCAGCACATGCGCTGAGTGAGAAACTAAGCAGCGTCAAGGTGCGCTGTGACTTTGTTTCTGTCCCAACCCATCCGACAGTGACTAAACTGAGGGTACTTTCCCGTAATCAGCAGTTAATTCGCTTAGATTTTGAAGAAGGTTTCGATAACATCGATGCGCAGCCAATGTTTGAACGCATTGAACAGGCGTTGCCCCATATTGGAGCATTGGTTCTATCTGACTACGCTAAAGGTGCACTGAGTCAAGTTCAGGAAATGATCAAACTGGCAAACGCGGCCAAAGTTCCGGTATTAATCGATCCGAAAGGTAATGATTTTGAGCGTTATCGTGGTGCAACTTTGTTAACGCCAAATCTGTCTGAATTTGAAGCGGTCGTGGGCCACTGCAAGGATGACAATGAGTTGGTTGAGAAGGGTACTCGGCTAGTTAAGGATTTGGATCTTCAGGCATTACTGATCACCCGTTCTGAACAGGGAATGAGTTTGCTGAGTGTTGATCAACCGCCATTACATTTGCCTACGCAGGCGCAGGAAGTGTTTGATGTCACGGGTGCCGGCGATACGGTTATTGGTGTGTTAGCAACGGCGATTGCGGCTGGAAAGCCACTGAATGAAGCTTGTTTTCTGGCGAATGCAGCTGCGGGAGTTGTCGTTGGCAAACTGGGAACGTCGACTGTTTCGCCGATTGAACTGGAGAATGCTATCCGTGGTCGTGCTGAAACGGGTTTTGGTGTGATGACTGAATTTCAGCTTAAACAGGCTGTTGCTGATGCTCGTCAACGTGGTGAAAGGATCGTAATGACTAATGGCTGCTTTGATATTCTGCATGCAGGTCATGTCTCATATCTGGAGAATGCTCGTAGATTGGGTGATCGGTTAATTGTTGCTGTTAACAGTGATGCATCGACTAAACGGCTGAAAGGTGAGAGTCGTCCTGTTAATCCACTAGAACAACGCATGATTGTGTTATCTGCTCTGGGCGCGGTGGATTGGGTTGTGCCGTTTGAAGAGGATACACCACAGCGATTGATTACGGATGTTTTGCCGGATGTATTGGTAAAAGGGGGCGATTATAAATCGGAAGAAATTGCTGGCAGTGAAGAAGTTTGGGCTGCGGGCGGAGAAGTCAAAGTGCTGAACTTTGAAGATGGCATTTCAACAACCAATATCATCAAGGCGATTAAAAATCAGTAAATAATGCTTTAGTTTGTTATTGAAAACAGCTAGAAGATATTACTGCATTGAATGCTGTAGATTATTTATTTGATTATATTATTAGAATGAAAGTCGGGCAGGATATGAAATCTTCCCGGCTATTTTTTATTTAATTTGTGCTTGGTTGAGTGGTATTTCATCATAAATAATATAGATATTTGTAATATCGTGTGCGAGTAATTTAATTAACGATATGATTATCATTAAAATATTTTAATTATAATTTGATTTAGTATAATTTTATTCTCTGGATGATAAGGAATTAATCAGAAGAAGTGTGATGTAACAGATAGTTTTTTATCTTTGTGGCATAAAATGCTGGTCACATAACGCTGGCTTATTCATAATGATTTCTGATGTAAATGATTTTTTAATAAAATATCTTATCTATAACCCAATGGATTTCAAGATGCATCGAGACGGCAAGGGAGTGAATCCCCGGGAGCATAGGTAACTATGTGACCGGGGTGAGCGAGTGCCGCCAACAAAGAGGCAATTTGAAAGATGACGGGTATATAACTTTTATATCTTAAGGTTAGTAGATAAAACGGATAAATTTTTTACGCAGGAATCAGTTCTTATGCAAGGTAAGTTGATTTTATCTTCAATTTGTTTAGCTTCGGCAATATTAGCAGGGTGTACAACTGAATCTTCTAATACCGTCCAGGTACAAAAAGTTAATTCTTATAATACGGTATATCAAGGTGTTCGTAGTCCAATTGCGATCGGTAAGTTTGAAAACCGTTCCAGCTATCAAAATGGCATTTTCTCCGACGGAATTGATCGTCTTGGTAACCAATCTAAAACGATTTTAGTCTCGCACTTACAGCAGACTGGACGCTTTACGGTGCTGGAACGTACTAATATGGCGGAACTGAAAGCAGAAGCGGGTCTACAAGGTAAATCGCAGAAGTTGAAAGGTGCTGCTTACGTTATTACCGGTGATGTAACTGAATTTGGCCGCAAGGAAGTGGGTGATCATCAGTTATGGGGGCTGTTAGGGCGTGGTAAATCGCAGGTGGCTTATTCTAAAGTCATGCTGAATGTGGTGAATGTAGAAACTTCCGAAGTGGTTTTCTCTGTAGCAGGGGCTGGGGAGTATAAATTATCCAACCGTGAAATTATCGGCTTTGGTGGCACTGCCAGCTATGATTCCACACTGAATGGTAAGGTATTGGATTTGGCTATTCGTGAAGCAGTAAACCGTCTGGTTGAAAGTATTGAAACCGGTGCATGGAAGCCATCTAATTAAGAAACATAGGGATATATATTCATGATGTTAATGAAAAAAGCGGGCTTATTGCTGGCAGCTATGACCTTAGCGGGTTGCGTCACGCAGCCAAAAACAATTTATGAGTGGGATAAATACCAACCTACAATTTATCAATATTATCAGCAGGATAAGATAGGGCTTGAAGAGCAGTTACAGGCTTTGCAGCAGGTAATTGAAAGAGCGAAAGCGAAAGATAAACCTGTACCGCCTGGGCTGCATGCACAGATGGGTCTGCTTTATAGCAAAACAGGTCGTGTTTCAGAAGCATTCCATCAGTTTGAAATAGAGAAAAAATTATTTCCTGAGTCAGCGCCATTTATGGACTTTTTATTAAGTAAAAATAAAGGAACTATGCAATGAACCGTATTCTCGTCGCATTAAGTTTATTAGCGGCATTTGTGCTGACAGGATGTAGTAAATCTGTCCCTTATGATTACACTGCATTTAGAGAAAGCAAACCCAAATCCATTCTGGTTCTGCCCGCGGTAAACAAATCTCTGGAAGTTAAAGCAGGGCACAGCCTGATTTCTCATGTGACATATCCATTGGCAGAATCCGGCTATTACGTTTTTCCGGTTGCTGTTGTGGAAGAGACATTTCAGCAAAATGGTGTGACAGCGGCACAGGATGTTCAGAATATCAGTTACAAAAAATTGCATGATATTTTTGGTGCAGATTCAGCGCTCTATTTGGATATTGAAGAATATGGTACTCAATATCAGATTATTAATAGCGATACTCGTGTAACGGCTTCAGCAAGGTTGGTGGATTTGCGTAGTGGCAAGCAACTGTGGCATGGTTGGACAACTGCTTCATCGACTGAAGATCAAAATAGTTCTAATAGTCTTGTTGGCATGTTGGTATCTGCCGTAGTTTCACAGATAGCTAATACCATTATGGATAGAGGTCATGAAATTGCCGGCATTACAAGTAACCGCTTACTGACAGCCGGTGGTAGTCGTAGTTTGCTTTATGGCCCACGTTCTGAGCATTACGGCAAAGAACAGCATTTAATTTCTAATTAAGTGTGGGTGTGGTGATGAGCAGATATGATATCTGCTCATTATCGCGGTTATTTTTATGTAAGGTAATAAAAGGTAATAATTATTCTTCTTTTGCCGTGTTATCAGCAGATGGAACATACTTATTTTCAAACTTCGCTTCTAGTTCATTTAAACGCTGCTCCATCGCGGTCAATTTTTCACGAGTACGTAACAGAACCTGAGTTTGGATATCAAATTCTTCACGATTCACTAAGTCAAGCTTGCCAAGTTGGGATTGCAAAATCATCCGTAATTTTTTCTCTACATCACCACCAAACTCTTTAACCCCCTTTGGCAAAGAATCTTGGATCTGGCGGGCAATTTGTTCAATTTTTTTTGGATCGAGCATGATGCATCCTTTTTATGACATAAATAATTCCTGAATAGTGTAATACCAGATAGTAAAACCACAAACCATTGTGAGCTAGGTTTCACATTTGATTTTGTCGATTGCCGCCGACAAATATTAGCGTTATAGTTCACTGGCTTATCTCAGGGCGGGGTGAAAGTCCCCACCGGCGGTAAACATCAGTCTATCTTTTTGGTGGCATGATGAAGCCCGCGAGCGCTCCGTTTGTGGTTATCTTTTATGATAAAACGGAGGTCAGCAGATCCAGTGTAATTCTGGAGCCGACGGTGATAGTCCGGATGGGAGAGAATAACGGCATCTGTCGGGCTCTGTGCTCGTCTGTTGTTCCGGCTATGGCATTTAATATTGTGTTACGAAATATTATGTCATAGCGAGAACTCCTCAAGACCGCCCTGATTCTGGTAATCCATAAATTTTAATGAGGTTTCTTTACCATGAATCAGACGCTACTTTCTGAATATGGCACATCATCAGAACGTGTTGAACACGCCATTAACGCTTTGCGTGATGGAAGAGGGGTGATGGTGCTGGATAATGAAGATCGTGAAAATGAAGGTGATATTATCTTTGCGGCCGAAACAATGACTGTAGAGCAAATGGCACTGACTATCCGTCATGGCAGTGGTATTGTCTGCTTATGTCTGACAGAAGAGCGCCGCCAGCAATTACAATTGCCCATGATGGTAGAAAATAACTCTAGTTCGTTCCAGACTGCATTCACTGTAACCATTGAGGCCGCTCAAGGGGTGACGACGGGGGTTTCTGCGGCTGACCGCATCACGACCATTCGTGCAGCGATTGCAGATAATGCCAAACCCAGTGATTTGAACCGTCCGGGACATGTTTTTCCACTGCGCGCTCAACCTGGTGGCGTGTTGGTTCGTCAAGGGCATACTGAGGCAACAATTGATTTAGTCAGTTTGGCCGGTTTTAAACCCGTAGGTGTATTGTGCGAATTAACCAATAATGACGGTTCAATGGCGCGTACCCCGGAGGTAGTGCAATTTGCGAAACTACATAATATGCCGGTAGTCACTATTGAGGATCTGGTGATTTATCGCCAGGCAATAGAGCAGAAAGCAAGCTGAAACCTAATTGTTTAATAACTGGATGAAATATCAGTTATAACCTACACGTTCTCTAAAGTCACAGTTTACGCAAGCTGTGACTTTTCAGTTTTTTTGAAAAACTCCATCACCGTTAGCCCACTGTTTTGCTTATCTGAAAGGCGTAACCTGTCTGCAAGTATTAAAATTACCTATATTTGGCGTGAGAGGTCATTATGAATATTTCCAGAATGCCGGCACTGTTTATTGGTCATGGCAGTCCAATGAATGTACTGGGAGAAAATCGCTATATCAATGTGTGGCGTGAACTTGGTGAAAGACTGCCTGTACCCAGAGCGATTCTGGCGATTTCTGCTCATTGGTATACCAATGGCACAGCAGTAACCGCCATGAGTCAACCGAGGACTATTCATGATTTTCGTGGTTTTCCACAGGAATTGTATGAAATTCAGTATCCGGCTAAGGGCTCGCCTGAATTGGCCGCTTTAGTGCAAGAGATGCTGGAACCTGTGGAAGTTTATGCCGATCATCATCAGTGGGGATTGGATCACGGGACTTGGGGCATTCTGATTAAGATGTATCCTCAGGCCAATATTCCAGTGATTCAACTGAGTATAGATGATGCCAAGCCAGCGACGTATCACTATGAATTAGGGAAAAAGCTGGCTGTTTTACGAGATGAAGGTGTTTTAATCCTGGGGAGTGGTAATGTGGTACACAATCTTAGTACCATGAAACGGCAGGAACCTGATGCTGACCCGTATCCTTGGGCAGAAACATTTAACCGTTATGTGCGTGATAACCTTACCAGTTATGAGCAACCTTATCCTTTGATTCATGCACTGGACAGAGAAGATGGCCTATTATCGAACCCATCTCCTGAACACTTTTTACCGTTGCTGTATATCATGGGAACGTGGGATAGAAAAGAAACGGTTTCCATTCCTGTAGATGGTATTGAGTCTGGTTCGCTAAGTATGTTGTCTGTGCAGGTTGGTTGAATTGAACGTTCTGATTATGATGTTTTCAGCTTGAATGCAAAATTAATAACATCTGAATGATTCACAATACGACCTGTATCGACATCCGCGAGGCCAGCCAAAATCATTTGGTGGCGATGTTCACGTTCCTCAATCATTGAGGTAAGAGCCTCTTTAATGATCCACGATTTTGAGCGGTCTAACTCTTTGGCTAAATCGTTTATAGCTGTAGCTAGTTTGATAGGTATCTGTGCGGTAATCGTCTGTTTTGCTGATATGGACATAAGAGCTCCCAATAAAAACCAATAATAGTTATTGAACACTATAGCATCAATAACGGTCAGATTCTTTATTTTTTAAGGCTTGATAGCTTACCGGTGATACAGGGATTTGTGTGAAAATGCATTGATGTTTCATCACCAAAAATTTCATTGGTTCAATTATCTTTGTGTTATATACCCTATGGATTTCGAGATGCATCGCGGCGGCAAGGGAGTGAATCCCCGGGAGCATAGATAACTATGTGACCGGGGTGAGCGAGTGCAGCCAACAAAGAGGCAACTTGAAAGATGACGGGTATAGATTCATTTTCTGATATTGCTATGCCTAATAGCGGAGATGATTTGTCTATAGGTTTAGTAATTGAGATAGGTGTGTGATTAACATTTTGTTCTCTACTAATATCATGGTCGAATGAATAAACATAAATTTCATTTTCATGACCTGTTTGATATTTATACCCTATGGATTTCAAGATGCATCGCGACGGCAAGGGAACGAATCCCTGGGAGCATAGGTAACTATGTGACCGGGGTGAGCGAGCGCAGCCAACAAAGAGGCAACTTGAAAGATGACGGGTATATTACCTATGGAATCATAGGTAGAACAACCACTGGATATAAGCCCTTGTTTTTTGCCTGTGATAGTTAAATATATTGTGTTCGCCATAGTATTTACCTTTATTATAAATTTATAAGGGTACAAAGTTTCTTCACTGGATGTTTAAGGGAGGAGTTTGGGGTATTTAACTCTGTTCCTCATTCCTCCCTATTGGGAATTAATCCAAAATAATATGTGGATAGAAGCGAGATAAATCCTGAGTTATGAGTTCACTGTCTTCCCGCAAACCAATACCGCAAGGCTGATCATTTACCAGCCAGCTACCAATTAGCGTATAATTGTCACCGAATTTTGGTAGTGTATGAAATTGCTGAACGATCATACCTTCTTTACCGTAAGGGCCATCAACACTGGCAATTTCCTTGCCCTTTTCAATAATACGGATATTAGCCCCTTCCCGTGAGAACAGCGGCTTAATAACATAGCTATCCATTGCCGGATAATTATCATCGGCAAAATAAGCGGGTAGCAGGTTTGGATGATTTGGAAACATCTTCCACAACATCGGTAGCAATGCTTTGTTGGAGATAATACTTTTCCAAGCGGGCTCTAACCAACGAACGCCAGCATCTTCCAATTTGGTCGCGAAAATTTCACGGAACATCAATTCCCAAGGGTAGAGTTTGAACAGATTGCTGATCACTTGGTCTTTTAGATCTGTAAATTGTCCTTTCTCTCCCAAACCGATATCTTCAATAAATAAGAACTCGGTTGGAACACCGGCTTCCAGCGCACAATCTTGTAAGTATTGAACAGTACCGCGATCTTCTTCGGTATCCTGACAGCAGGCCATGTGCAGTAAGCCAAAGCCATGTTCATCACGCAACTGAGCAAAGCGTTCAATCAATTGCTCTTGCATGCTGTTGAATTGATCGGCATGTGCTGGCAGTAACCCGGCGTTCATCTGATCTTCTAACCAGATCCATTGGAAAAAAGCGGACTCATACAGCGAAGTTGGTGTATCAGCATTATTTTCCAACAATTTTGCCGGGCTTTTACCATCGTAAACCAAATCCAAACGGGAATAGAGTGATGGCTGGCTGGTAATCCAAGAGCTACGAACAAAATCCCAACAATGTTTTGGGATCTGAAATTTAGTCAGTAATTCTTCACTATCGACAACTTTCTCGACTACCTGCAAACACATTTGGTGTAGTTCTGCGGTGGTAGCTTCGATTTCTTCAATTTGAGCAAGAGAAAACTGGTAATAAGCCTCTTCACACCAGTATGGTTCACCATGCATGGTGTGAAAATTAAAGCCATATTCTATCGCTTTTTCACGCCAGTCCGGGCGTTCAGTAATAGCAATACGTTTCATCCGTGGTTAGCCTCCCATTGAACGAGATGTGGAGCCGGAAGAGGCGCTGCTGCGTTGCATGGCTGACTGTTTTGCAACAGAGTCACCGAAGCCGCCACGGGTAATGGTTGTGGTTGTTGCTGGTTTTGGTGCCATAGCCGTTTTAGGCACTGTCATGGAACGACCACCTGCGGTTGCCTGGCCATAGCTTTTACCCGACGCATCAACGAATTGACCATTTGCTGGGCTGGTGGCGGATTTGGAGCTAAACAGAGGTTGTGATGGCGCTGAACCGCCCCCCATTAGACGCCCCATCATATAACCTGCCATCAGCGGCATCCAGAAGCTACCGCTTTGCTGCTGCTGTGCCTGTGCTTCGCCATTGGTGGCGGTATTGGAAGCAGTGGCGCCAAGGCCAGCTTGTGCCGGGGTTTGAGTACATTGTGCTTCACCAAATTCAGCAATACAGTCTTCTTTGGTGGCATATTTAGGCGCTGTTTTTTCCGCTTCTTTCAACGCATTGTTGTAAGCAGTCGTACATTGCTCACTTTGTGATGGATTGGCTTGAGAGCATTCATCTGCATTCATGTAAAGAGAGACTGTTTCATCACTCTTTTCACAGGCAGATAACATGAAAACCGCACTGACAGCTATCGCCACAGGTGCAAGGCGATAGTTACGCCAAGCCTTACGGAATGTGTCGTGATTAATATCTTTGGTCCGTTTTATTGTCATCGTCGTATACCCAGATTTTATACCCGTTATCTTTCAAGTTGCCTCTTTGTTGGCTGCACTCGCTCACCCCGGTCACATAGTTACCTATGCTCCCGGGGATTCACTCCCTTGCCGTCGCGATGCATCTTGAAATCCATAGGGTATAGATGTCTATGATTCTTTATGAAATAGCTTTAAGGATAGGGGAAATATGAACAAAATTAAAGCAT
>NZ_JAJAFZ010000055.1:0-31745 GCF_025384895.1 Photorhabdus kayaii | reverse complement strand
TTTTAATTCCCTATGATGTTTATACCCTATGGATTTCAAGATGCATCGCGACGGCAAGGGAGTGAATCCCCGGGAGCATAGCAAACTATGTGACCGGGGTGAGCGAGTGCCGCCAACAAAGAGGCAACTTGAAAGATGACGGGTATATATTAATTTATTAGCTATATTACTTATGATGGCATCTGATCTTTTCCATCTACATGTTTTTCATACCGGATGCATTCCATTTTTTGGCGTGTCTACTTCATATAATGATTTTGTATTTTATAGTTCTATTGTACTAGCCATATTATGTAATATCACATTTATGATCGCACACAGCAGGCATTATAGGAAAAACAAGTGGTAATTTTGCCGGTAAAACAACACTATTTTACCGGCAAATAAATTAATAAACGCGATCATCCCAAATACTATAAGCACTTGTCCCTGCTATATGATGAGTCCATGTGATACTCTTATAACGTAAAGATATCGTTTCCTGCGGCTGTGCGCCAGCATGTGTTATCGAATGGGGGTGATAAACAGCTAAATCAACTATCGTCGCCTCAATTACCTTTATAGTATAATATAACTCCTGAATCCCGGATTGATTCGTTCGATAAATATCAAACATACCGTCCAATACTTCATTTTCTGACATCGCTATTCCCAAAAGCGGTGACGATTTATCAACAGGTTTTTTAAATGTTATGGGATGGTGTTTACCCAATGGAATTAAAATCATTCCGATTTTATAGGTTAGAAATTAATTAAATTTAGCCATCAGTTAACATTGAAACACTTTATTACAATTATTATCAATTTGATACAATTAAAAATATTTAGCAACAATTTGTAGAAAATTATTTATATTTTCTGGTCTTCACTTATATTTAATACTTGTTGAACAATGGAATTAATATAATATGTTTACCTAATCTCTCAATCTGACTACATCTTCCAAGATGCAGCCAAAAAAGCGGTTTAAAATATTATGAATCAACAAAATTAATTGGAAAATTATATGGATAATCAAAACTTAAATTCTAACTCCAACGCTATGTCTAATGACCATCAGGAAGTATTTATTCCTGATGGTCAGTCCCTCAGTAGCACAGAAGGTGTGAAATGGATTGGTCAAGCATGGCAACTTGTCAAGAACAAATGGGGCATGTGGATACTACTCTATATTGTCTATTCTATATGTATAGCTGGTTTCATGCTTATTCCTTTTATCGGAATATTTGCCTGGTTTTTGAACCCAGTATTTATCGGCGGTATAATTGCCGTGTGCGAAAAACAGAGGACTAGCGGAGAATTCGAACTAGGGCTGTTATTCAACGGATTTCAGAAAAACTTTGCATCACTGCTTGGCATTGGTGCTTTAACGATTGGTATTATACTCCTCGGTGTTATCGCAATGTTTATTGTCGGAGGTAGTGCCGTAATTCATCTTCTATTAGTCGCTCAACATGGTGAAATCCCAACCGAAATACTTCAAAATGGCCTGTCCTCATTACTTCTTAGTCTCTTTATTTTGATGGTTTTATCAATTGTGAATGCCGCATTGACCTGGTTTGCACCAGCGCTAATTGTTATTCATAATTTGAAATTTGGTGCTGCCATATCAATGAGCCTGACAGCAGTGAAAAAGAATCTATTACCTGGTTTATTATTCTTTATCACCTCCGCCATCATTATCATAATCTCGGTAATGACTTTTGGTTTAGGTTTTCTAATCTCTATACCAATACTTTTAGTTAGTCATTATTCCTCCTACCGCAGCATTTTTATCGGTAAGGAGAAATCATTTACATTTTAATTAGCTAGAAGATACATCTACTATTTGCTGAAAATAATTACTTTATTTTCAGCAAAATATAACGAAGACAAAAAAGTGCCAATTTGGCATTCAGATCATGAACAAATCTCGATATTTCAAAATGAGGTTTGTTTTTTCATGATAAAAGATCGGTATTGAAATATCGATATTAATTAAGTTATATGATAGAAACTACAATATATTACATAAATATCTTAGTTATTTAGATAATGATAAAACCATTTGATCAAGTTAAAAAATAAATAGCAAAACATTGTTTATAAATCCACCACATTGTTAGTTAATTACTCCTATTTAGTGCTTGTTGATTAACAAATTTAATATATTATACTTACCAGCTTTTTACGGATGATTGTAACTTTGAAGATGCAGACAGAAAAAGCGATTCAATAAATTACAAGTCAATAATTAAATTGGAAAATACATGGATAATAAGAACCTAAGTTTTAATTCCAACGCTATATACAACAATCAGGAGGTATTTATCCCTGGTGGTCAATCCCTCAGTAGCACAGAAGGCATGGAATGGATTAGTCAAGCATGGGATATCGTCAAACGTAAATTGGGTATGTGGATACTACTTGGTATCATTTATTTCATTATCATATCTGGTTTACAGCTTATTCCTTTCCTTGGGATATTTACTGTACTTTTTGGTCCGGTATTTTTTGGTGGTATTATTGCCGTGTGCGAAAAACAAAGAACAACTGGACAATTCGAAATAAAGCTACTATTCAACGGATTTCAGAAAAACTTTGTATCACTGCTTGGCGTGGGTGCTTTATCATTTGGCATCATTCTTCTTGGAATTGTCGCAATGTTTATTATCAGCAGTAATACAATGGCTCATATATTGTTAGATAGCCAATATGACGAGATCCCGGTTGAAGTATTTCCAAATGATCTATCTCCATTATACCTTGGTGCCTTTGTTCTGCTTATTTTTAACATTTTTGGTACTGCTTTAACCTGGTTCGCACCAGCATTAATTGTTATCCATAATTTGAAATTTGGTGCTGCCATATCAATGAGCCTAGAAGTTGTGAAGAAGAATTTATTACCCGGTTTCCTATTCTTCATGGTCATGGCAATAATGTTCATAATTTCTATCATGACTTTAGGTTTAGGTCTTTTAATAACCATTCCCCTATTTTTAGTCAGCTATTATTCCTCTTACCGTAGCATTTTTATCGGAAAGGAAAAATTATCTTCTTTAATTAGTTAAATCTTTACTAAATCTAATAACTTTATTTTCAACAAAAAAATCAATAGAGAAGAAGCAAAAAGCGCCAAATCTGGCGCTTTTCATTAATACAATAATCAACCAATATATTCCAAACCACCCATATATGGACGCAATACTTCGGGTATTTCAATACGACCATCGGCTTGCTGATAGTTTTCCATAATGGCAACCAGAGTACGGCCTACAGCTAAACCAGAGCCATTCAGAGTATGGAGTAATTGAGTTTTCTTATCCTCTTTACCGCGGAAACGTGCTTGCATACGGCGCGCCTGGAAATCCCACATGTTAGAACAGGAAGAGATTTCACGATATGTGTTCTGAGCTGGTAACCACACTTCCAAGTCATAAGTTTTGCATGCGCTAAAACCCATATCACCGGTACACAATAAAACTTTACGATATGGCAGGTTCAGTAATTGCAGTACTTTCTCTGCATGTCCTGTCAATGCTTCCAATGCATCCATTGATTCATCAGGATGAACAATCTGAACCAACTCAACTTTATCAAACTGGTGCATACGGATCAGGCCACGAGTGTCACGACCATAAGAACCCGCTTCTGAACGGAAGCAAGGGGTATGAGCGGTCATTTTCAATGGCAGTTCATTTTCATCCAGAATGTCACCACGAACCAAGTTGGTTATCGGAACTTCAGCAGTTGGGATCAGCGCGTAATGGCTTTCCGCCTCTTCTTCCAGCGGCTTAGTATGGAAAAGATCTTCACCAAATTTCGGCAATTGACCCGTACCATATAAGGTTTCATGGTTTACCAAATAGGGAACATAAGTTTCCAAATAGCCATGCTGTTCTGTGTGAAGGTTTAGCATAAATTGCGCCAAGGCCCGATGCAGACGGGCAATTTGCCCTTTCATCACCACAAAGCGTGAACCGGTTAGTTTAACCGCGGCGGCAAAGTCCAGACCATTGGTCAATTCACCTAATGAAACATGATCTTGAATTTCAAAATCATATTTACCTGGCTCACCCCAACGGCTCACTTCCAAATTATCGTTCTCATCTTTACCTACCGGTACAGAGTCATCTGGAATGTTAGGGATACTTAAAGCCAAATCACGGATTTCAGCTTGAAGTTTTTCCAGTTCGGCTTTCGCTGTATCCAACTTTTCACCTAACTGGTTCACTTCCTGACGTAGCGGATCAATATCTTCACCACGGGCTTTTGCTGCACCAATAGCTTTCGATCGGGAATTACGTTCTGCTTGCAGGGTTTCAGTTTCAACTTGTAAAACTTTACGGCGCTCTTCTTGTTTGCGCAGCGTATCCACGTCAAGGGTATAACCCCTGCGAGCCAGTTTTTCGGCGACTGCGTCTAGCTCATTACGCAGTATGTTTGGATCGAGCATGCTAGTCCTGTGCTTGTCGTTATTAAGTTATACCCGTTATCTTTCAAGTTGCCTCTTTGTTGGCTGCACTCACTCACCCCAGTCACATAATTCGCTATGCTCCCAGGGATTCGCTCCCTTGCCGTCGCGATGCATCTTGAAATCCATTAGGTATAGATGATGTGAATAGGCCCACACAAGTTGATGGGCCATAAGATATTTTACCTGCCAACCTTACCGCAACAATAATGTTAGCGATAGCGTTTTATCGGGCTATTTTGATCCTGTTCAGCAAGCCAGGCGAGTTTATCGCCTATTTTACTTTCTAGCCCTCGGTTAGTCGGATGATAATAGCGGGTTTCCCCCATCTCAGGCGGAAAATAAACTTCACCCGCCGCATAAGCATTAGGTTCGTCATGGGCATAACGATATTCCTCGCCAAGCCCCATCCCTTTCATCAATTTTGTCGATGCATTGCGTAAATGTGCAGGAACATCATAATCAGGTTTTTCCTTCGCATCAGCTATTGCTGCTTTAAAAGCGGTATAAACAGCGTTGCTTTTCGGTGCACAAGCAAGATAAACAATAGCCTGAGCAATCGCCCTTTCACCTTCTGCCGGCCCAACACGGGTAAAACAATCCCATGCAGCAATCGCTACCTGCATTCCCCTAGGATCGGCATTACCAACATCTTCGGAAGCAATAGCCAATAAACGACGGGCAACATATAACGGATCACCACCGGCAGTAATAATTCGAGCATACCAGTAAAGCGCAGCGTCAGGTGCAGAACCACGAATAGATTTATGCAGTGCTGAAATCAAATCGTAATAACGATCACCTTTATTATCAAAACGCGCACTTCTCTCTCCACTGACTTCTTTCAATAGCCCCGGTGTCAAAACCCTCAGCCCCTGAGCATCGGTTTCTGCCACATCCGCCATCATTTCAAGCAGATTCAGTGAGCGACGAGCATCGCCTGCAACCAGTTCCGCCACCATACGACGGGTGTTTTCGGGCAAAACGATATTCTGTCCACGATAACCACGCTCTTTATCATTCATGGCCTGCTCAAGAACCTGCTCAATCTCTTCTGTTGTCAATGACTTAAGTAGATAGACACGCGCTCGTGAAAGTAATGCGGAATTCAGTTCAAAAGAGGGATTTTCTGTCGTCGCACCAATAAAGGTGATCGTGCCATCTTCAATGTGTGGCAGAAAAGCATCCTGTTGACTTTTGTTAAAACGATGTACTTCATCAACAAACAAGATAGTTCTACGCCCTGCATTCCGGTTCTGACGCGCTTTTTCAATCGATTCACGTATCTCTTTGATACCGGAAGTGACCGCAGATATCCGTTCAACATCAGCCTGAGCATAATACCCAATAATTTCAGCTAATGTTGTTTTGCCCGTCCCCGGTGGCCCCCATAAAATCATGGAGTGCAGTTGTCCAGCCCGGATAGCCCTTGGCAGAGGTTTTCCCTCAGCGAGTAAATGCCGCTGCCCGATATATTGCTCTAATGTCATCGGCCGCATACGCGCGGCCAATGGCTGAAATTCATTTTGAGAAAAATCGAGTGACAGGTTGTTCACTTAAACCTCACTGGCGCTGATCATCCAGCGTAACGCCTTTCGGTAGCGTAAAACTGAACTTTGCCGCATCCACATGGGTATTTTGCTGCCCTTTTAATTGATAAGCACTCTTTTGTCCATCCTGCTCAATAGCAGAAAATTTTTGGATAGTGCCATCCGTCGTGACGGTAATCGAGAAACGTTTCAGATTACCAGTGACATTATTCGGCGTCAGTTCAAAATCATTCCCTTGCTGGCTAATTTTATATTGGGACCAATCTTTAGCATCGTTACGAGTAATTAACATAAACGGCGTGTTACCTGTAGCATCTTTCAACCAATTAGCCGTTACCTGCTCAACAAATGGATTATAAAACCACAATGTTTTACCATCCGATACCAAGACGCTTTCATCAGGTGATGTCATATGCCAGTTAAATAGGTTTGGTCGTTTAACCCACAATTGCCCTTCACCTTCCTGAATTGTTGCTCCATCATCACTGGTGACGGTTTGAGTAAAGCTGGCATGAAAACTGTTTACTTTACCCAAACGCTCCTGCAAATCCTTGCTGGCATTTGCCCATACCGCATTGATACTCATGCCAGCCATTAAACAACCAATCAATATCAGCTTTTTCATATCAGAGATACCTTTCTCAATGTTATTACTTCACGTGATTTATTATCAGGGTCTTCAACGTTCAATATTCACTATACCCTATGGATTTCAAGATGCATCGCGACGGCAAGGAAGCGAATCCCCGGGAGCATAACGAACTATGTCACCGGGGTGAGCGAGTGCAGCCAACAAAGAGGCAACTTGAAAGATAACGGGTATATCAGCTCTCATGTGGCGGTGGAGCTAATACTTCACGATTACCATTATGACCCGGAGCACTGACAATCTGCTGTGCCTCCATCTGTTCCACAATACGCGCCGCTCGGTTATAACCAATACGGAATTGGCGCTGGACACCAGAAATCGAAACTCGTCGTTTTTCCGTTATGAATTGAACTGCCTGATCAAACAGGGCGTCTAGCTCTTCATCGCTGTCAATGCCTAAGCCACCTTCAGCATCATCACCACCACTGAGAATGCTATCAATATACTCTGGACGACCACGAGCTTTCCAATCATTAACCACTTCATGAACTTCCTGATCCCGAACAAATGCACCATGTACACGCACCGGAATTGAGGAGTTTGGCGCCAGATAAAGCATATCCCCCATGCCCAACAGGGATTCAGCGCCGCCTTGATCAAGGATGGTGCGGGAATCAATTTTGCTGGAAACCGTAAAGGCAATACGAGTCGGAATATTCGCTTTAATCAAGCCGGTAATAATATCGACAGATGGGCGTTGAGTCGCCAGAACCAAGTGGATACCAGCCGCACGCGCTTTCTGTGCTAATCGGGCAATCAGCTCTTCAACTTTTTTACCGACGGTCATCATTAAGTCAGCAAATTCATCTACCATAACAACAATATACGGTTCTTTTTTCAGCACCGGATGAGTAACATCCATGCTGTCACCCGGCTTCCAGAATGGATGAGGAATTGGGCGTCCCATCTCTTCTGCCTGCTTAACCTTTTCGTTATAACCCGCCAAATTACGCACACCCAATGCAGACATCAGTTTATAACGGCGTTCCATTTCACCGACACACCAGCGCAGTGCATTAGCAGCATCTTTCATATCAGTAACAACTTCGGTTAACAGATGCGGAATACCTTCATAAACCGATAACTCCAACATTTTTGGGTCAATCATAATAAAGCGGACATCCTCTGGTTTTGCTTTATAGAGGATACTGAGGATCATGGCGTTGACACCAACAGATTTACCCGAACCGGTTGTACCCGCCACCAGCAAGTGCGGCATTTTACCTAAATCAGCGACAACCGGCTGGCCGCCAATATCTTTACCCAACACAATTGTCAGTGGTGACGGATTATCGCGGAATTTTTCACAATCCAATACTTCACGCAAATAGACCGTCTGGCGCTTTTTATTCGGCAATTCCAAGCCAACATAAGGTTTACCCGGAATTACTTCAACAATACGCACAGCGACCGCTGATAGAGAACGTGCTAAATCTCTTGATAAGTTGGAAATACGTGAGGCTTTAACACCCGGAGCCAAATCCAGTTCAAACCGGGTAATCACCGGACCGGGTGAAAAACCCACAACATCAGCTTTAACTCGATAATCACTCAGACGCGCTTCAATCAAACGGGACGTTTGCTCAAGGGCAAACATATCAATGGGTTCTTCTTCCGCTAAAGGACTGGTTAGCAGATCGAGCGAAGGCATTGGTGTCGTTGGTTTTGGCAACGGTTGATCGTTACGAACTAAAAACGGATGGAATAAGCTATCTTGCTGCGGTTGCTGCGGTTGCTGCGGTTGCTGCGGTTGCTGCGGTTGCTGCGGTTGCTGCGGTTGCTGCGGTTGCTGCGGTTGCTGCGGTTGCTGCGGTTGCTGTACAACATTGTGTACAGGTGCTGACACAAAAGCAATTTCTGTGGGTCGTTCTGATTGATTTTCCGGTGCTGATTGAGCAGAAGGCATAAATAACGGCTCTGCCGGCTCTTTTTCAACTAAATCTTCAACCGGTGAAAAGTTATTTAAAATCGATAAACTCTCCAGAGCAGAAAGCTCTTTTTTTTCCTGGTGACCTTGCGCCTGATAACGCTTATATTGCGGCTGCTCAACTGTCTGTTTGACAGTCTCTGTCGCTGTTTGAGCCCGTTTTTCCACCGAAGGCTCATTTTCCAGCTCAAATGGATTCTGTCTTATCTGAGGCTGGATTGGGGCCTGTTCTTCTGTATCCGTCGTAATACGATAACGCTCGCGCTGTTGTTCAAGAAACTGCTGACTCAGCAACGCTTCTTGCTGTTTATCAGACTCAATATCATCATCCGCTCCACCTGCTTGTTGTTTGACCTCTTCTTCACGCTGTTGTTCTGCAAGACGTTGTGAAGGCACTTTAATGCCATACAGTTCACGGCGGGTTGGAATACGGACAGGATTAGGACGGGGTAGTTCTGGCCCGATTCCTTGCTTAACCTGAGAGTTGCCTGTTATAACCGTTGCAGAGGTTGAGGTTGCTGCTACAACATTTTTTGGTTCTGTTTCAGGCATAAAAGTGAAGGTGTCGCTGCTATTCCGGCTATTTTCGACGGGCTCAAATGTTGGCGTCGCTTCACGATTAAATTCAGATATAGGTTCAAAATGGTACTCAGCAGGCGTTTCAAATACATAACGAACAGGTTCGTCATTATTCTTTTCGCTCTCTTCTACTAATGACTGAGGCCGTGCAATATCATCGGATGTATTAACCAGAATTTCAGGTTCAGCATCAATATCAGCCATATTAGTGGTAGGAATATCTATTGGCTGTTCTTGTTCGATTTCTGCTTTCACCAATTCTGGTTCGTCCAGTTCAGCTTTTGCTAACTCTACGGCTGAAGGTACTGTAAATAGTACATCATCATGATCAATATCAGCCGCTGTAAATTCAAATTCTGTTTTATCATCGGCGGGATCTTCCCTCTCAATAGCCGTTTCACCGTATGGCATATATTCCTGTTCATTACGGCTACGATTGGTAATAAATCCTATTGCTCCCAGAATTACTGCTCCCGTTTTTTCAGCAATGGTTAACCATGACCAACCAGTAAATAACGTCAACCCAATTGCCCAAATACACAGCAAGACCAAAGTTGCGCCTAATTCATTAAACCAAGGCAACATCGCACGACTAAACAGACTGCCAATAATACCGCCGGAAGCAAAGTAATGGAGATCGTCAACATTCAGTGCCGCTAATCCACATGAAGTCAAAACGATTGCCAATGCGCCAATAACGCGCAAAGCCAACGCAAAGAAATCGACATACTCTCGGTCATCATGTTGCTTAAAAGCAGTCCAGCAACCCAATATCATCACTGGGGGGATGACATAAGCTAGAATGCCAAATGCAGAAAACAGCGTATCGGCCAGCCATGCACCCACACCACCACCCAAATTATGCACTGGCTCATGCCATGCAGTCTGAGACCAACTGGGATCAGAAGGGTTAAAACTGACAAGTGCGACCAGCAGATAAGCCGCTAGGATAACAATGACAAGCAATACAGCTTCTAACAGCCTGCGCCCACTACTCAGTCTCTTTAATTTAATATTTTTATCTTCTGTATATTCCTGGCTCAAGAAAGGCTCTCCAGGTTTCCTGTTGATTTAACGGAACAACGCCGAGATAGCTCAGCGTTGAAACTGTATGCATAAACAGGAGTGTACCTAAATTTTTCCAGTTTTGCACCTGTACATTTTTGGTAAGATTTTAGCGAGTCTTAATGACCAGACGATTGCTCTGCTTAACTTCTTCCATCACAACATATGTGCGGGTGTCATTAACACCTGGCAAACGCAACAAAGTTTCGCCTAGCAACTTACGATAAGCTGACATGTCTGGTACGCGAGTTTTCAATAGATAGTCGAAATCACCAGAAACTAAGTGGCATTCCTGAATCTCTTCCAATTTTTGTACAGCAGCGTTGAATTGTTCAAAAACATCTGGAGCACCACGGTTTAAGGTAATTTCAACAAATACCAGCAAAGATGCATCCAAATAGTGAGGATTCAGCAATGCCGTGTATCCAGTAATAAACCCTTGGCGTTCCAGACGACGAACACGCTCCAGACACGGAGTTGGAGACAAACCTACCCGTTTAGACAGTTCTACATTAGAAATTCGCCCATCTTTCTGTAGCTCATTTAGGATATTACGATCTATGCGATCAAGATCTTTTCCCGGACGTTTTTTATTATCTATCATTTTGTTGATCTCTCTTTATTTTCCTACACCCATAACATTTTCCCCTATCTCTTGAGTTTGAGTTGGAAAAGATGTCTTAAAGTTAAAGCCTCGCTCTATCAGCGTAAAGCAACCCACAGGCCATTTTTTTAATGCTACACTAGAGGGAATTATCCGCATGTCGATTTTTATAGAAACGAATTTAGCGAGGTGGATAATTATCTCTTACAGTGATGTTTTCGCAAATGCACAGCCGATTGTCAAAGTAAATGAGCAAAAATCAGAACAACCTGTGGAACAAATTTTCAGTTAATCGTTTCGATAGTCTATCATTAATTAAAAACGAGCAAATAAAACCCAAACAGCACTAAAAGGACACTTTTCTCAGGTTAAAATCATTGTTAGTTAATATCTATCGGTAAAATCGTTAGTAACATGAGTCTTTTAACTTTTTTTACCCTCCTATTTCTCCTACAATCGTTCGATATTCGATAGGTGATAAATGGAAATGAGGTATTCATGAGCGCCGCCAAACACCACAAACTCATTATTCTTGGCTCCGGTCCAGCAGGCTATACCGCTGCGGTTTATGCTGCCCGAGCAAATTTAAATCCGGTTCTTATTACCGGGGTTGAAAAAGGCGGTCAATTGACTACAACCACCGAGGTCGAAAACTGGCCGGGCGATCCTGAAGATTTGACCGGCCCAGGGTTAATGGAGCGCATGCACCAACATGCTGAAAAATTCCAAACTGAAATCATTTCTGACCATATTCAAAAAGTTGATCTGCAAAACCGGCCTTTACGCCTTTATGGTGATGAACAAGAATATACCTGTGACGCACTGATTATCGCAACAGGTGCTTCTGCCCGTTATTTAGGTTTACCTTCTGAAGAGGCATTCAAAGGGCGTGGTATTTCAGCCTGTGCAACTTGTGATGGTTTCTTTTATCGTAACCAGAAAGTCGCCGTTGTTGGCGGTGGTAATACTGCGGTAGAAGAGGCCTTATATCTGGCAAATATTGCAGCGGAAGTTCATCTAATTCATCGCCGTGATACATTCCGTTCAGAGAAGATCTTGATCAGTCGCCTGATGGATAAAGTCAAAAATGGCAATATCATCCTGCACACCGATCGTATTCTGGATGAAGTACTCGGTGATGATATGGGCGTTACCGGTGTTCGCCTACGCGATACCCAAAGTGGCGCTACAGAAGAATTGGCGGTTACCGGCACCTTCATTGCTATCGGCCATACTCCCAATACCGCTATCTTTGAAGGCCAATTAGAACTGGATAATGGTTACATCAAAGTTCAATCCGGTTTACAGGGTAACGCCACTCAGACCTCCATTCCCGGTGTATTCGCCGCCGGTGATGTCATGGATCATACCTACCGACAGGCAATTACGTCCGCCGGTACAGGTTGTATGGCAGCCCTTGACGCAGAACGTTTCTTGGATGGGCTAGCCGCTAAATAAATTCTTTTTCTTTCAAGGCGCTATTTCGGTAGCGCTTTTTAACATGTAACATATCAGCAGGATGTTGACACATAGGATATGTCCAGCCTTTTGGTACACCATTACCCTCACCTGTTAAATTAGAATTTTTCCTTATGGACAAAATAAGACAGTATGAATTGGTTCGCTGGCTGAAACAGCAAAGTGCCCCGGCCCAACGCTGGCTCCGCCTGTCCATGTTATTTGGCTTAATCAATGGATTATTGATTATTGCTCAAGCTTGGCTACTGGCCTCAATTCTGCAAGCTTTAATCATGGATAATCTTCCACGCGAGCACATCACGAACGAATTTTGGTTGCTAGCAGCCGCCTTTGTGTTACGCGCTATCATCAGTGCCATTCGGGAACGAATCGGTTTTATCTGTGGCAAAGTCGTGCGTCAGAAAATCCGCGCTATGGTATTGGATAAGCTGGAACAACTTGGCCCAATGTGGGTTAAAGGTAAACCAGCCGGTAGCTGGGCAACCATTATTCTTGAGCAGATAGAAGATATGCAGGATTATTATTCCCGCTATCTGCCACAGATGTCTCTCGCCGTCATAATCCCTATTCTTATTCTGATCACCCTATTCCCTGTTAACTGGGCTGCCGGGCTAATTTTATTCGCTACTGCTCCCCTGATCCCGCTGTTTATGGCGCTGGTTGGTTTAGGCGCCGCAGACGCTAATCGGCGTAATTTTGTCGCACTAGGGCGATTAAGCGGTAATTTTCTTGATAGGTTACGTGGGTTAGAAACGTTGCGCTTGTTTTATCGCGGCAAAGTAGAAACACAACAAATCAACGAATCCACCGAAAACTTCCGTTGCAGAACGATGGAAGTGCTGAGATTAGCGTTCCTTTCTTCTGCGGTGCTGGAGTTCTTTGCTGCCATTTCTATTGCCGTTGTCGCTGTCTATTTCGGTTTCTCCTATTTGGGGGAGCTTAATTTTGGCAGTTACGGGATGGGCGTTACCCTGTTTGCCGGTTTTCTGGTGTTAACCCTCGCCCCAGAATTTTTTCAGCCATTACGCGATCTGGGTACTTATTATCACGCTAAAGCACAGGCGATTGGGGCCGCCGAAGCATTAGTGACTTTATTGAGCAGTGATGGTGAATATGCGCCTGCCGGTGGTGATAAAACACTTCCCCCCCAAGATCCGTTGACCATCATTGCTAATAATCTGGAAATTTTGGCCCACGACGGCAACCGGCTTGCTGGCCCGTTGAATTTTACTATAGAGAAAAATCAACGAGTGGCATTAGTTGGTCAAAGTGGAGCAGGTAAAAGTTCCCTCTTGAATTTATTGTTAGGGTTCCTGCCCTATCGTGGTTCAATACAAATTAATGGCACTGAACTGTGTGAGTTGGATCAACAGAGATGGCGTGATCAACTGAGCTGGGTTGGACAAAATCCACATCTGCCTGAGCAGACTTTGCTTGATAATATTCGTCTGAACCAACCTAATGCCAATCAACAACAAATCCATCAGGTTATGGAACAAGCATACGTCACTGAATTTATTCACGATTTACCCGATAGACTGAATACCATCATCGGTGATAATGCAGCACGATTATCCGTTGGTCAGGCCCAACGTATCGCTGTTGCCCGTGCCCTATTGAAACCTTGCCGGTTATTATTACTGGATGAGCCTGGCGCTAGCCTGGATGCGCATAGCGAACAACAGGTGATGAAAACACTCAATCAGGCATCTCATCATCAGATGACCCTGTTAGTTACCCATCAATTGGAAGAAACGCTGGAATATGATCAGATTTGGGTCATGGAAAAGGGGTTGATTATTGAACAGGGAGATTACCAATCGCTAAGCCAATCTCAAGGGGTATTCACCCGCCTGTTATCCCATCGAAGTGAGGAGCTGTAATTATGCGGGTATTGCTTCCTTTTCTGGCGCTCTATCGCCGTCATTGGTTTCTTATCAGTTTAGGCATGGTTCTGACCATTGTTACACTACTCGCCAGCATAAGTTTGCTGACCCTCTCTGGCTGGTTCCTTGCAGGCGCAGCACTAGCAGGTCTTACCGGTTATACATTCAACTATATGCTACCGGCGGCCGGTGTCCGTGGCTCAGCCATTCTTCGAACTGCCGGGCGCTATGCTGAACGGTTGGTTAGCCATGATGCCACTTTCCGGGTATTGGCACATTTACGGGTTTTTGCCTTTCAGAAAATTTTGCCACTTTCACCGGGAGGAATAGCTCGTTTTCGCCAAGGAGAATTATTAAACCGACTAGTTGCTGATGTTGAAACATTGGATCATCTCTATTTACGGGTGATTTCGCCGATATTATCAGCTCTTATCGTTATCATGGTCCTCACTTTCGGCCTTGGCTTTCTGGATCTCACATTAGCCTATACCCTTGGCGGTATTATGCTGGCTCTGTTGATCCTGCTGCCATCAATATTTTATAACGCAGGTAAATCCGTTGGCCGCAATCTGACTATTCTGCGTGGTCAATACCGCACCCAACTCACAGCGGCATTGCAAGGACAAGCTGAATTGATGGTATTCGGTGCTGCTGGCCGTTTCCGCAAGTCAATGGCTGATATTGAGTCACGTTGGTTAAGACATCAGCAACAGCAAGCGAACCTAACCGGCTTGTCACAGGCAGTCATGATTTTTGCCACCGGTATGACCGTTACATTGATTTTATGGCTGGCAGCGAACGGTGTGGGAGGAAACAACCAGCCGGGGGCATTAATCGCACTGTTCGTCTTCTGTTCTCTTGCCGCATTTGAAACTCTGGGCCCTGTCACTGTTGCATTCCAACATCTAGGTCAGGTCATTACCTCTGCAACCCGGGTTTCTCAATTGATGCAACAAGAACCGGAAGTAACGTTTCCTACATCAGGGCCGGAAAGTTCAGCTCAAGCCAGTATTGATATCAAAAATATCAGTTTCACTTATCCTGATCAGCCAATGGCCGTCCTGAAAAATGTTTCTCTCTGCTTGAAAGCAGGGGAACATGTCGCGCTGTTAGGCAAAACCGGTTGTGGTAAATCTACCTTGCTACAATTATTGACCCGGGCCTGGGATATTGATTCAGGATCAATCTGTCTGAATCAGCATTCTATTACTGCTTATGACGAATCAACTCTGCGCAGTATGATATCGGTTGTTTCACAACGTGTTCATGTGTTCAGTCATACTTTACGACAGAATTTATTACTGGCAAAACCAAATGCAACCGATAATGAACTAGAAATTGTGCTGAAACAGGTAGGTTTAAGCAATCTACTGGAAACCAATGAGGGACTAAACTGCTGGATGGGTGAAGGCGGTCGTCAGTTGTCAGGCGGTGAACAGCGCCGCATGGGAATTGCCAGAGCGCTACTGCACTCGGCGCCACTGATGTTACTGGATGAACCTACGGAAGGACTCGATGCGGATACTGAACAACAAATTCTATCTCTATTGCGTCAGCATTGTCAGCATAAGTCACTGATTATTGTCACCCACCGCCTGTACGGGCTTGACCATATGGACCGTATTTACGTCATGGATGGCGGCACTATTATTGAACAAGGGCAGCATAATGAATTACTGGCTCAGCAAGGTCGCTATTATCAGTTTTATCAGCGGCCACATCAGATTCGTCTTGAACCGGGGCAGTAACACACGATGCCAATAATTCAACTGAATACTGATTCATATGATTTTCCTCACCCGAAAGAAGCACTAACGGAGCCTAACGGCCTACTGGCAGTCGGGGGAGATTTATCCGCTAAGCGATTAAATGCAGCCTACCATCAAGGTATTTTTCCCTGGTTTTTACCCAGTGAAATGCCACTTTGGTGGTCCCCTGATCCGCGTGCGGTGATCATTCCGGGTGAATTGCATATCGGCCGAACCCTACGCCGGTTTCTGCGCAATCCCCCATACCATATTACGGTGAATCATGCTTTTGAACAGGTGGTTCATTTCTGTGCTCAACGGCAGGAAGGAACATGGATAGGCAAGGATATTCAACAAGGTTATAAAAAATTATATCAGATAGGACAAGCGCATTCAGTAGAAGTCTGGCACAATGAGCGGATTGTTGGTGGTTTGTACGGTGTCAGCGTTGGCACACTATTCTGCGGTGAGTCTATGTTCAGCAGAATGGAGAATGCATCCAAATGTGCGTTCATTGCCTTCTATCGCCATTTTCTGCGACACGGTGGTGAACTACTGGATTGCCAAGTGCTTAACCATCACACAGCTTCACTGGGTGCAAAAGAGATCCCTAGGGAAGAATTTATTCAGTATCTTTATCAATTCAGAAATCGGTCATTAAAACCTGGTTGCTGGTTACAACAAGTACTGGAATTATAATCAACATTTGACCGATTCATGTTGCTGATAACATAAATATCACTATGCACTATTTGCAAAATAACGGGTTAAAATACAACATTCCTTTACATAATGAGGGTTTTTCGGCATTATCTTGCCCGTTAAAAACGATGGTTATTAAACTTAGAGGATTAGATGGCCAAAGAAGACAATATTGAAATGCAAGGTACTGTGCTAGACACACTACCAAACACTATGTTCCGCGTTGAATTAGAAAACGGGCACGTAGTCACTGCTCACATTTCAGGTAAAATGCGTAAAAACTATATTCGCATCCTGACAGGCGACAAGGTTACAGTTGAGCTGACCCCATATGACCTGAGCAAAGGCCGTATCGTCTTCCGTAGCCGCTGATTCATTACCGTTTTCAGATATTACACCACAGGTAGCAACTTTGTATTTAACAACGTTGTATTCACCTGTGGTGTCGCTCTTCTATTAGTGCACTACATCTTCCGGCTTCTGCTTATAAGCATTGCTGAAATCGTAGGTCAGTATGCGTTTTGCCTTATCCAAACCAATACTCACCGAGCCACCGTGAACTAATGAGCCGAATAGGAGTTCATTTGCCAACGGTTTTTTCAAGCTATCCTGAATAACCCGCGCCATTGGACGAGCACCCATTGCTTTATCATAGCCTTTATCACATAGCCATTGACGAGCATCCGCACTGACCTCCAGCGAAACGCCTTTGTCATCCAATTGTGCTTGCAAGGCGACAATGAACTTATCAACTACCTGTTGAATGACTTCAATAGAAAGCGTATTAAACCAGATGATACCATCAAGACGGTTACGGAATTCCGGTGTAAACACTTTCTTAATTTCTTCCATTGCATCGGAGTTGTTATCCTGCTGCTTAAATCCAATGGATTTGCGCTGTGTTTCACGTACACCCGCATTCGTTGTCATGACTAAAATGACATTACGAAAATCCGCTTTGCGCCCGTTGTTATCAGTCAGAGTACCGTTATCCATGACTTGCAATAACAGGTTAAATACATCTGGATGTGCTTTTTCAATCTCATCAAGCAGCAATACTGAATGAGGATGTTTAATCACAGCATCCGTCAGCAATCCTCCTTGATCAAAACCAACATATCCCGGTGGTGCGCCAATTAAACGACTTACTGTATGGCGTTCCATATATTCTGACATATCAAAACGCAATAATTTGATATTCAACACCTTAGCAAGCTGTACGGTGACTTCCGTTTTCCCTACGCCTGTCGGACCTGCAAGTAGGAAAGAACCCACCGGTTTATTATCCTGCCCCAACCCTGCACGACTCATCTTAATGGCTTCGGTCAATGCCGCAATCGCGGTATCCTGACCGAATACCAACATTTTCAGCCGCTCATCCAGCGTTCTTAGGACATCTTTATCACTGGCAGAAACGGTTTTTTCAGGAATCCGGGCAATCCGGGCAACAACGAATTCAATATCCGACACATTAATCGTTTTTTTACGGCGACTAATCGGCACCAGACGAGTACGCGCCCCAGCTTCATCGATCACATCGATCGCCTTATCCGGTAAGTGGCGATCAGTAATGTATTTCACCGATAAATCAACCGCAGCACGGATAGCTTTCGTGGTATAACGTACATCATGGTGCGCCTCATATTTTGGCCGCAACCCTCTAATAATCTGTACCGTCTCTTCGGGTGAAGGTTCAACAATATCAATCTTCTGAAAACGACGCGCTAATGCCCGATCTTTTTCAAAAATATTACTGAATTCATGATAGGTCGTAGAACCAATCACTCTGATACGTCCACTGGATAACAATGGCTTAATCAGATTAGCCGCATCAACCTGCCCCCCTGACGCAGCCCCCGCACCGATAATGGTATGGATTTCATCTATAAATAGAATACTTTTTCTATCCTGCTCAAGGGTTTTTAACAATGCTTTGAAGCGCTTCTCAAAATCGCCACGATATTTAGTTCCCGCTAGCAATGAACCAATATCCAGCGAATAAATCGTACAATCTGCCATCACTTCCGGTACATCTTTTTGCACAATCCGCCACGCCAGCCCTTCTGCAATAGCTGTCTTACCAACCCCCGATTCTCCGACCAACAATGGGTTGTTTTTTCGACGGCGGCACAATATCTGAATTGTTCTTTCTAACTCATCCTGGCGGCCAATCAATGGATCAATCTGTCCTCTTTGAGCGAGTTGATTAAGATTAGTTGTAAAATTTTCCAACCGATCCTCTCCTGTAAGCTGCTCTTCTGCTGATTGCGTGCCTGTCTCCTGATGATCCGATTCCGAGTCCTCTTTTTGAGTTCCGTGAGAAATGAAATTAACCACGTCCAGACGACTCACATCATGTTTACGCAGCAAATAAGCCGCTTGAGACTCCTGTTCGCTAAAAACAGCCACCAGCACATTAGCACCAGAGACCTCTGAACGCCCAGAGGATTGAACATGAAATACCGCGCGCTGAAGAACACGTTGGAAGCTCAACGTTGGCTGAGTCTCCCGCTCATCATTTTCAGGTAACAACGGTGTCGTTTGTGAAATAAAATTCTCCAGCTCCTTACGCAATTGAGCCAGATTGACCTTGCAGGCTTCCAATGCTTCACGCGCTGATGAATTACTTAACAACGCCAGCAATAAGTGCTCCACGGTCATAAACTCGTGTCTGTTATCCCGTGCTTTAGCAAAGGCGATATTAAGACTAAGTTCAAGCTCTTGATTGAGCATAAGCACCTCCCCCTAAAAATCAGTATACCTGGTCAAACTTTTTCCAGCGTACAAAGTAATGGATGCCCATACTCCCTGGCATACATATTTACCTGGGCTGCTTTAGTTTCTGCCACCTCAGCAGTATAAACCCCACAAACAGCCTTCCCTTGATAATGGACATCCAACATTAATTGCGTTGCCCGTTCAATATCATAAGAAAAGAACTTTCGTAATACGTCAACTACAAACTCCATCGGAGTGTAATCATCATTGTTAAGAATGACCTGATACATCGACGGCGGCTGCAATTTTTGCTGTCGCTCATCCTTAATAGATTCCTTACTTTTCAAACTATTATGATACTCGTTCATTATTTTCCCAACGGATTAATCTCTAAAACCAGCCACTGCCAGCAAATAAATTATGTTGCCATTTATCTTATCATTATCTGGGCAACTCCTTTTACCACAGACTATTCCCCTATGAAAACTCGGCATAAAAGTGCATGAACGAAACTCATATCGTTATCTATATCAAACTTTAGTCATTCAAAACAACCAGACATTTGTTCTGTGCTTGACGAGAATTTGATTTTTACTACAGTATGTTTTGTGAACAAACATAGATAATGTCACTGTTTACATGTGATTGTTTACGACTGTTATATTAATGGCTCATCTCAACCGAAATCATTAAACGAGGGATGTAGAAGTATGGAGACAGGTACTGTTAAGTGGTTCAATAATGCTAAGGGTTTTGGGTTTATTTGCCCGGCAAGCGGCGGAGAAGATATATTCGCTCATTACTCAACCATTCAGATGGACGGTTACCGGACGCTGAAAGCGGGCCAAAAGGTGAATTTCAGCGTTCACCAAGGACCAAAGGGAAATCATGCCAGTATTATTGTTCCTCTTGAAAACGAACCCAAAGGCTAAATAGCCTGGCCTGTGGGTCATAACCAGGTATTATTTTCATACGCCGCAGGCAATTACCTGCGGCGTCATATTATTTCCGCTTATTCTCTTGCCAACGCTTCGATTGGATCAAGACGAGCAGCATTACGGGCCGGCAGAAATCCAAATATCACCCCAATTGCGGTAGAACAGGCGAAAGCACTGAGTAAAGCAACAGGCTGGAAAACAAAACTCCAGCCAGGGAGCGCTAATTGAGCGATAAATGCAATCATATAAGAGAGTGCAATGCCCAAAACGCCACCAACCAGACAAACCAAAATAGCTTCTATCAGAAACTGCTGCATCACATCACTGGTTCTTGCGCCTACTGCCATACGGATGCCGATCTCTCTTGTACGTTCAGTTACTGAAACCAACATAATATTCATGACACCAATACCGCCAACTATCAGTGAAATAACCGCCACCAGCGTCAAAAACAGTTGTAAAGTATGGGCTGTTTTTTCCGCTGCTTTTACCATCATGTCCACGTTATAGGTAAAAACATCCTTTTTGCCGTGGCGCAAAGTGAGCAATTGAACTATCTTCTTTTCTATATCCTTAGAGTTATAATCATCCTTTATTCTGACAGTAATTGAATCCAGATAATGCCGGTTTATCAGACGGCTAGTCATCGTGCTATGAGGCAACCAGACATGCAATGATTTGCTACTGCCAAATGCAGCTCTCTTATCAGATATCACTCCCACAATTGTGGCCGGCATATTACCCACCAAAATCACCTCCCCAATCACCTTTTTCTGGTGAGGAAACAATTTACGCTGAGTATTTTTATCAATAACCACAACTTGCCCCTGACGGCGTATCATATCCAATGAAAACCCCATTCCCTGAGCAAAACGCAGAGCATAAACCTGAAAAAATTCATCACCAACGCCAGTCACTCTCGAAGCAACATCAATGTTCCCTTTACGAAGGCGCATTTGCCCCTCAATTTCTGGTGAAACCGCCAAAATATAGGGTTGCGCTTTAATCGCGTCTGCATCCTCTATTTTCAGCGCTTGCATACTGACCGGATCATCAAAGCCAAAATCTTCTCCCGGATAAATATCAATGGTGTTCGTCGCAATCTCTTTAATATCGGATAACACCGATGCCCTGGCAGCATCTCCGATAACCAAAATAGTCACGACAGAAGCAATACCAATGATGATCCCCAACATGGTCAGTAACGTTCGCATCTTGTTGGCAACCATCGCCCGCCATGCCATGAATAAAGCTTCATTAAACCGCCCAAGGGTCTGGCGTATCGAAGATATTTTTGATGTTAACGACGGAGTTTGAGTGACTTTTCTACCCCTTTGCGTGCCGGAATCACTCATAATATGACCATCCTTGATCTCAATAACCCGCTGTGCCTGCGCTGCGATTTTCGGATCATGAGTGACAATAATGACGGTATGCCCTTGTTCACACAGTTGTTTGAGGATCGACATCACCTCTTCGCCAGAATAGCTATCCAACGCTCCCGTTGGTTCGTCGGCCAAAATGACCTGACCACCGTTCATCAACGCCCTGGCGATACTGACCCTCTGCTGCTGTCCACCAGAGAGCTGCCCCGGACGATAGCAGATTCTCTCTTCAAGCCCCAAACGACCAAGTAATTCTATGGCTCTCTGGCGACGTACCGCTTTAGAGGCTCCTGAGTAGATAGCAGGAATTTCCACATTCTGTTCAGCGGTCAAATGAGTTAGCAAATGATAACGCTGAAAAATAAAGCCAAAATGTTCCCGCCTTAGTGCTGCCAGTTCATCATCACTCAGTTCAGCAACATTCTGTCCTGCAACCCGATATTCACCCTGACTGGGTTTATCAAGACAACCAAGAATATTCATCAGTGTCGATTTACCCGAACCTGACGCGCCGATAATGGCAACCATCTCACCGGCATGAATAGACAAGGTGACATCATCCAGTACTTTTACCTGCTGCTCACCAGCGGGATAGCTGCGCTCTATACCTTTCAGCTCAAGTAACGCATCCATTACTCATCCTCGACTTCTTCACTATGACCAGTGATCACCTGCTCATGTTCTTTCAGGCCAGATAGAATCTGTACATTTACATCATTGCGCACACCAATGGTCACTTCTCGTTTCTCTTCTTTATCGCCATTCAAGATATCCACCTCATAGCGAGTTGGCGTAATCTGTTTACCCAGAGCAGAGATCGGGATCATTAACACATCACGATGGGAATCAAGCTGAATTTTCACTTGGGCAGTCATTTGCAAACGCAAAAGTTGCTGAGGATTAGCTACCTCAAAACGGGCATAGAAGAAAATGGCATCATTAATCTTTTCTGGCGTCGGCAAAATATCCTTCAACACCCCTGGAAAATTTTTATCCGGTGCGCCTAATACAGTAAAAGAGGCTTTCTGGCCCGGTTTCAGGTAAATAACATCGGCCTCTGACACTTCCGCTTTTACCAACATCGTTCCCAGATCAGCCAGCGTCAGAATAGTCGGGGCTTCCTGTGCCGCAATGACTGTTTGCCCCTGAAGGGTTTTGATATTGACAACGATACCATCCATTGGCGCGGTAATCCGGGTATATTGCAAATTAGTCTGAGCAGTATCAAGGCTGGCCTGATTTTTACTGATTTGCGCCAATAAAGTTTCTACCTTCGCTCTTTTTACTTCAACATCCGTTTTAGCCTGATCCAATTCCTGGAGTGAGACCGCCTGTACTTTTGCCAGATTGTTCTGACGCTGTAATGTCACCTGCGCCAATGCCAATTGTGCCTTGGCTTCTATCAAATAAGCACTCAATTCTTTGATCGTGGCTTCAACTTCTTTAACCTGGTTTTGCGCAGGTTTAGGATCAATCAATGCCAATAATTGGCCTTCTGTCACCTTATCACCCACTTCAACATACAAATTCTGCAACTGACCACTTACCTGTGCGCCCACATCCACTTTTCTGACCGCATCCAATTTCCCCGTTGCCAGTACATTTTTTTCCAAATCGCCTTTAATAATAGAGACTGTCTGATATTTAATCGCTTCTGGCCTATACAGAAAATATCCCAGAACCAATGTGATAACGGTCACAATAGCTAACAATACAACCCATCGACGTTTCGAACGAATAAAATTCATTTAAATATCACCATATTAAGCATTGGATTCAGAAAAATAGTAAAAACTTATTTCTTGCAATACCACGAAAACCTGAGATTTCCACTCATTCCAGATAGATACCGTTCCCTTTACGTTTTATATCCACTGAAAGTTATTAATAACACACCCACCTTAAGAATAAAAAATTCTTTGAGCAACAATACATTTCACTCTATCCTGGCTATTCTCTTAATGTAAAAAAATTGTTATCTTTTATTTTTATAGTCTTTACAATCGATTTTTATACTGAATTTGGATAAAAAGACGTTAATCGTTTTAAAGGATGTTAATTATGTACTCTGGGTTGCTGATCATTCTTTTGCCGTTAACGCTAGGCTATCTTACCCATTTGAATAATAAGACACTGTTAAGTGCTGTTCATCACCTTCTTAACGCAATGGTCTATATCATCCTGTTTTTAATGGGAATCAGCTTGGCTTTGTTGGACGATTTAGGCCGTAACCTCTTCTCTATCTTTCAATATGCGATAACATTTTTTTTATGTATTTTTACAGCTAATATGCTAGCGTTATTCCTGCTTGAAAAACACGATCCTTGGATTATTAGTCCGCATAAACAGGAAAAACCCCCTTCCCGTTTACATATGATTTTTGAATCACTGAAATTATGTGGTGTACTGATTTTAGGTTTCCTATTTGGGCTCACTGGCTGGTCATGGCTGCACTTCTCCAATCATGCCAGTGAAATTGCCTTAATCGTTTTACTGTTGCTCGTCGGAATTCAATTACGTAATAACGGTATGAGCCTGAAACAGATATTGCTAAACCGCCGCGGTACCATTATTGCAATTGTCATTGCTGTCAGTGCGCTTACCGGCGGGGCTATCGCAGCACTTATTCTTGGGCTGCCAGTGAAAACAGGTTTAGCGTTGGCTTCCGGTTATGGTTGGTATTCCCTTTCTGGCATCTTACTTTCTGATGCTTACGGGCCGGTAATCGGTAGTGCTGCATTCTTTAATGACCTGGCACGCGAACTGGCAGCAATTATGCTAATTCCGATTCTAATCAATCGATATCGCTCAAGCGCTCTAGGATTAAGTGGTGCCACTTCGATGGATTTCACCTTGCCAGTATTACAACGGTGCGGGGGCGTCAGTATTGTTCCAGCAGCGATAGTTCACGGTTTCGTCCTGAGTTTGCTCGCACCTTTACTGATCGCATTCTTTACTTAACCAGAATTTGAGCCACAATAATACGTGATGTCATAAATAACAGTTCGGGCGTTTCATGGTCATAAATCGTCAACAGTGGTTACTTATCCTAATGCTGGCCCATTTGTGACCTATTCATCTTTTCGCAGTATGCCAATAGAATAAATAAGCCTTTGTTGACAAATTGCACTAAGGAGAGAATAGCGCACGTTAATCAGACATGTAATTGAAATATCAATTAATAATATTCTGTACATAAGATATTGCATAATTATGCTAACGGGTTTAGCATCGAACTAAATCACTGACTATTCAGAATTAAAGCATGAGTATTCAATTAAAAAGCATTGATTGCTATTACGGTGTCCATCAGGCACTGTTTGATATTAATCTTGAGTGTTCTTCAGGGGAAACGATGGTTTTGCTAGGGCCAAGTGGTGCAGGTAAAAGTACATTGTTACGAGTACTAAACCTGCTGGAAATACCACGATCCGGCCAGTTGCATATTGCTAATCATCAATTCGATTTCGAACAAACACCAGGAACAAAGGAGATTCGTTCTCTACGCCAGAATGTAGGTATGGTTTTTCAGCAATATCACTTGTGGCCACACCTTACTGTTATGGATAACCTGATCGAAGCGCCTTGTCGCGTACTGGGTTTATCCAAGCAACAAGCGCGGGAAAAAGCGGATAAGCTCCTTTCCCGTTTGCGCTTAGATGATTTTGCCGGCCGCTTCCCACAACATTTATCTGGAGGGCAACAGCAACGGGTTGCTATTGCACGAGCATTAATGATGGAACCACAAATTTTATTATTTGATGAACCAACGGCAGCGCTGGACCCAGAAATTACAGCACAGGTTGTCAATATCATCCATGAATTATCCGCTACGGGTATTACACAGATTATCGTTACCCATGAAGTGGAAATCGCCCGTAAGGCCGCAAGCCATGTCGTATATATGGAAAACGGCCACATTATAGAACAAGGTGATATCAGCCATTTTACCCAACCACAAACCAAAGCCTTTGCTAATTATCTATCACACTAACTATTAATAGGATATAGCGATGAAAAAACTACTTTTTGCAGCCCTCTTAGGCACAGTAGCTTTATCTGCAACCGCCACGGAAAAAGAGACCATTCGTTTTGCCACAGAAGCCACTTATCCTCCGTTTGAGTTCATCGATGCAAATAATAAAATTCAGGGTTTTGATGTCGATTTGGCCAATGCCATCTGTGAGAAAATTAATGCGACATGTACCTTCACTAACCAATCCTTTGACAGCCTGATCCCTAGCCTGAAATTCCGTCGCTTCGACGCTTTAGCCGCAGGTATTGATATTACCCCTGAACGCCAAAAGCAGGTTGATTTTACTAACACTTATTACGATAACTCCGCGGTTTTTATCTCCGTTAAAGGCAAAGTCTCCAGCACCGCAGAGCTGAAAGGCAAACTTGTGGGTATCCAGAATGGTACAACTCACCAAAAATACCTGATGGAACAACGAAAAGAGATTAAAACCGTTCCTTATGACAGCTATCAAAATGCGATTCTGGATCTGAAAAATGGCCGTCTGGACGCCGTTTTCGGTGACACTGCCGTTGTTAACGAGTGGCTGAAAAAGAATGAAAACTTAAGTACCGTAGGTAACAAAGTCACTGACAAAAATTACTTTGGTATCGGCTTAGGTATTGCAGTTCGTAAGGGTAACAAAGATCTACAAGATAAGCTGAATAAAGCACTCGCTGACATCAAACGAGATGGTACTTATGACATCATTTATAAAAAATGGTTTAAATAAGTAGCCGAATCTCTATGAATGAATTCCAATCTCTAACAAGCGCCGCCGGCATCACCGTCGGCCTTGCCGTGTCTGCATTAGTGCTTGGTCTGATTTTAGCTATGCTATTTGCTACTTGGGAATCAGCCCGTTGGAAACCCTTCGCCATACTTGGCACCTGTTGGGTCACTCTGTTCAGAGGATTGCCAGAAATTTTGGTCGTGCTGTTCGTTTACTTCGGCGCATCACAACTTCTCATGACACTGGCTGATGGCTTTGACATTAATCTTATCTTCTGGCACTCCAGAATTCAGATAGATATTCAAGACTTTTATGTCAGCCCATTCCTTTGTGGTGTCATTGCACTTTCCCTACTCTACTCTGCCTATGCATCCCAGACACTCCGTGGTGCGATAAAAGCCATTCCGGCCGGCCAATGGGAAGCCGGTCAAGCATTAGGTCTTGGTCGCGCTGAAATATTTTTCCGCCTGATCATGCCTCAAATGTGGCGACATGCTCTACCAGGGCTCGGTAACCAATGGTTAGTTTTGTTGAAAGATACCGCGCTGGTATCGCTTATCAGTGTGAATGATCTCATGCAACAAACCAAAAGTATTGCCACACGCACTCAGGAACCCTTTACCTGGTATATGATTGTGGCGCTTATCTATCTGGCTATCACTCTGATCAGTCAGTTTATTCTAAAGAAAATTGAGATGCATACCACTCGCTTTGATCGGAGTGCTCCCTGATGTTTGAGTATATTCAACAAATTTTACCAGGTCTGCAAACCAGTCTAAGCCTGACCGTCACAGCGCTTTTTGTTGCTTTCATGATGTCCGTCCTGTTCACTATGGTTCTGACCATGAAACTGCCAGTACTGACACAACTGGTAAAAACCTACATTACTCTGTTTACCGGTACGCCTTTGTTGGTACAGTTCTTTCTGATTTATTACGGGCCTGGGCAGTTTCCTTCCATAAAAGCGTACCCGTGGCTTTGGCAATTACTGTCTGAACCCTGGCTGTGCGCAATGGTAACGCTAGCGCTTAACAGTGCGGCATATTCTACTCTGCTATTCTATGGCGCAGTAAAGGCAATTCCTGCTGGTCAATGGCAATCCTGTCAAGCATTGGGCATGTCTAAAGCACAATCTATGCAGATCCTGCTGCCCTATGCTTTTAAACGGGCGTTATCTTCCTATTCCAACGAAGTTGTATTGATTTTCAAGAGTACTTCTCTCGCAAGTACTATTACTTTGCTGGAAGTAATGGGATACAGTCAGCTTCTATTTGGCCGCAATTATGATGTGATGGCTTTTATGGCCGCAGGGGTGATTTATCTATGTGTCAACGGTATCCTGACTTTGCTGATGCGGATGATTGAACGTCGTGCACTTGCTTTTGAGCGCCATGACTAAACGGGATAGGGCGTTCTCTTTTGGAACCCCATCCCCACACATCCTTTCGTTATTCAGTTATGATTTAATATCAATAACGCTAAAACTTCGTAATGTTCAGTATGAGGAAACATATCAAACAACTGTACCTTTTCTACACGATAGTTAGCTAGCGCAGCAATGTCTTTCGCCATTGTCTGAGCATTACAGCTTGAATAAAGAATATAATTCGTAGCCATTTTACTGAGATAATCGCACAACACCTTACCAATTCCCCGACGAGGCGGATTGACCAAAACCAATTGCGGAATTTGATCTTTTGCTACAGCAAAATGTGTTGAGTCCAAAGCTTGAAACTCGATGTTTTCCAAACCTAGTGTTTTCGCCGAATCGCGGGCACAATCAATGGCTTCTGAGCTGATTTCAATGCCGGTTAAACAGGTATTTTTATCTGCGCAATGCAGACCAAAACCCCCAACACCGCAGAATAGATCCCACATGCTACTGATTTTCAGTTCACGAACCCAACGCCCTGCTGTTGCATACAATTCAGAAGCCATTTTCGGGTTAGTCTGGAAAAAGCTATGTGGACGGATGTAAAGAGGAATGCCATTGAACTGTTCTTTCAGCGCCTTTTGTTCAGTAAACAGAATCTCTTTTTCCCCCTCCAAAATCGCCATATGGATTGGCTGAATATTGGCAGAGATCACCGTAAGCTGTGGCAATTGCTCACACAACCGAGGTAAAGCACGCTCCAGTTGAGCAATTTTTGTTTCAGAACGCAGTACAAAACGTAACATCATTTCACCGCTATGACGGCTTTCTGTCAGCAACAAATATTTCAGTTCACCCCGTTTACGAGCAACGTTATATGGCGTCAACCCGGCACAAGCAATGAACGATTTAACAACATCGAATACAGGCTGAAAATGCGCTGGATAGAGAGGACAATGACACAGATCAACCGCCGTGCCATCACGATACAACATGCCTAGCAATGGGCGTTCTACACTGCCACTGACGACCATTTTAGCTTTATTACGAAAGGCATCTTGTTGGCTGGCAATTGGAGGTAACCATTGCTTCACAATAGCTTGAGGTAATAACTGCTTTAAATTCTGCTGCTTATCTTCTAACTGCTGAGAATAGGGTTTTTCGAGCCACTGACAAGAGTGACAGTGCCCCGCAGAATAATGCGTACATTGCATTGTTGGATAACCGTGTTGAAAATATTAGTGCAAAGTAAAAGTCGGCGCCTTAGCAGAAACTTGTGATTCCTCTTCCTCTTCAATGTCACTCTCGATTTCGATATCACGATTAATATACAACAAGTTATTACTGTGAATTTCAAAAATCACTCCCGCAATCTGCTCTTCGCTTTGTTGCAAGAAATGAGAAAACTGGGAAAAAGTCAGCCCGGCTGAAACAAGGAAAGATTGGCACACCACCAATTTCGGTAGGTTTTCATCCTGAATATCAAGAAAAGCCTTGATTGTCAGCGAACTGGCATTAATCTGGCTTAGATTAGCCATCAAAGGAATAATGGCGGTTGGTTTAACTTCAGCCAACGCAGAAAACAAGATTACATTGTCCAACAGATCAATTTTAGCATCAAATAAACCATCAATATTCTGCATATGAGGTAGATGCAGCGCCTGGCATGAATCGCACTCAAAGTAGGAAATTTTGAGCTGATCCAACCACTCACGCAATACTGATAAGTCAGGAATGACAAGTGAACTCATCTAACAACCCCATACAACGGAAAATGAAAAAGCGCTATAGCTTACGAAATAATTCTTTATCGCGCCATCACCAATAACTGATAAATTATTTTTACTTACCGTTATCACTACCTTCTACCTTATTTTTGCTCTCTTTTTTATGATCAACATGATCAACTCCCAAAAAAGAGAGACCATACACTGCACGCCAAATGATATTAACCGCAGCAGGAACCAAACAACCTATGCCGATGAAAATCATAACAACATGTGCTTCTGGCGTCATTAGTAAATCTGTTAAGATGACAATATCATTAATAGTCAAATATGACAGGATTAAGCACAAAATTCCGACAATTTCTAGCAGGATAACCTGTTTTGGCATATCTGCCAATGAACTCATATTGCCTTGATGACTTTTCATCGCATCCTCTCTTAACAACCTGATGCTACATTATACTACCGGAAACACTGTTACCAAAATTGGTATGATGAATTAAAGCAAAAGGCAATTTCTGCTTTTTTTTACCGATCGATACAGGCATAGTAGCTATCAAATAAGCATGAGTAACACATCAAACCGCATTACTTTAATATAACCAAGAGGAGTTTATATGTTTACTGTGATTTTCGGTCGTCCTGGCTGCCCGTACTGTGTCCGCGCGAAAGAGCTGGCAGAACGACTGAAAGAGCAGCGTGATGACTTTGACTTCCGTTATGTTGATATTCACGCAGAAGGTATCGCTAAAGCTGATCTGGAAAAAACGGTTGGTAAACCCGTAGAAACTGTCCCGCAAATTTTTGTTGATGAGAAACATATCGGTGGCTGCACTGACTTCGAAGCGTATGTAAAAGAACACCAATTACTACAATAATCGAACTTCCTGTTTTACTTTCGCTGCGGTAAAAACCGCCATTGATTATTCGTCACAGTGGGCTCGGTTGATTTGTGCAAAAAATGTTATTTTCATCAAATTGAAAAAAATCTGTTTTTTTTCTTATCACGAAGAACTTTTTTGCCAAACCGTAGTCTGAATTAATGCCACTGCTTTTCTTTGATATCCCCATATTGAGGAACCCGATAGTTAATCCACTTTGGTTCAAGACTATCGGGTTTTTTTATTGCCTGAAAAGTATACCGTTCATAAACACATAACCGATTCTACAGATGATCAACCTATCAACCACCGATACTATCAACGCGCTGATCTAGAAATTATCATCATAAATATCAATGAATTGATTAGTTTTTGTCAGGATGACTGCCAAATATTCCCTTGGTGGAAATATAAACCAAAAATAAATAACACCAACAATTAAGAGAATTACGCTTTACTCTCAGGTCAGCCAACTTTACTCTCTTGCGTCCAACTATCATGATATACATAAGTGACTATATGTGAGGCCCGATTTGTTAGAACAAATAAATCATGATCTGTTTACCTTTTTCAATGCTACGCCTGAATCATCACCAGCCATGATTGCAATAGCGACGTTCATTGCAAAATACCTGGTTATTATTTTCCCTCTAATATTGGCTAGTTTCTGGTTCTGGGGTTCAGAGCGTACTCGCCCTTATCATCGGGTTATCGTCAGTAAAACCACCATTGCCTTCTGTTTTGCTATGCTAACCTCATACTGTATCGGTTTACTCTGCCCTCACGACCGCCCTTTTGCAGAAGGTTTTAGTTATAACTTTCTTCCTCACGCGCCAACAACCTCATTCCCAAGTCATCATGGAACAACCGTCTTCACTTTCGCTTTATCCTTTTTATTCTGGTATAGGATTTGGCCGGGCTTATGCATGATGGCAATTGCACTGGCAATTGCATGGGCCAGAGTCTATTTAGGCGTTCACTGGCCGATGGATATGGTCGGGGCATTTATCGTCAGCCTAATGGGATGCACTTTTGCACAAATAATATGGAGCCTGTCTGGTGAACGTTTACAAAAAAGATTGAACAGTCTGTACCAGCATTGCTGCGCTTTTCCTATCCGTAAAGGATGGATAAAAAGCTAGCAACATAAATGCAACTTAGCGACTTAAGATAAACGAACGCTATTTCAACCAAAGTCTTTTTATTAGAAATTATTGGCTAATTTTACATACCAAAATGGACATGAGTTAACCAGCAGGGTAATATCCTGTACCCTATTTAGCATTTATTTGCGCTTAAATTCAACTCAACGATTTTCATATAAATCAATAAAT